>JAAYUL010000048.1 GCA_012517675.1 Clostridiales bacterium
CGGACAGATTCACCAAGTCCTTTGATACCATTTTGAATGATCCCGAAGTGAAAATCGTTGTTGAAGTCATGGGCGGCCTGAACCCCGCGTTTGATTATGTGAAACGCTGCATGGAGGCGGGCAAAAGCGTGGTGACCTCCAACAAGGAGCTGGTGGCGGTGAAGGGCGCGGAGCTGCTGAAAATCGCGCAGAAAAACAACCTCAATTTCTTGTTTGAGGCGAGCGTCGGCGGCGGGATTCCGATCATCCGGCCCATCAGCCAGTGCCTGGCCGCCAACGAGGTGGTGGAAATCGCCGGGATCCTGAACGGCACCACCAACTTTATCCTGACAAAAATGATTCACGAACAGATGTCCTTTGAGGACGCGCTGGCCCTTGCGCAAAAGCTCGGCTACGCGGAGCGCAATCCCGCGGCGGATATCGAGGGCGTGGACGCCTGCCGTAAAATCTGCATTCTCGCCTCCCTGGCCTATGGAAAGCATGTTTATCCGGACCAGGTGCATGTGGAAGGAATTACGAAAATCACGCTTGCCGACGTGGAATACGCGGCCGCGTGGGGCGGTGTGGTCAAGCTGATCGGCAAGGTGAGAATGACCGAATCCGGAAAGCTGCAGATCATCGTGTGCCCCATGTTCATTCCCCGGGAGAGCCAGCTTGCCAATGTGGACGATGTGTTCAACGGCATTATGGTGCGCGGCGATTCCACGGGCGACGTGGTGTTTTACGGCAAGGGCGCCGGAAAGCTGCCCACGGCAAGCGCCGTCGTTGCGGACGTGATCGACTGTGTCAAGCATTTCAAAGCCCGGAAATACCTTTTCTGGGAGGACGGCAGCGGCGATTATGTCGAGAGCTACCTGCTCGACCGGCTGGCCATGTTCGTCCGGGCACAGGCGGAAGACGTGGAAACCGCCCTTGCGCAGGCGGAAAAAGAATTCGGCGGCGTTACCCGGCTTTTCCGCAGGAACGCGGAAAAGGGCGAGTTCGCCTTTGTGACCGGGACCATGCCGGAAGCGGAAATCAGAGAAAAGCTTTCCCGTCTGGAAGAGCGCGGCGTCTCGGTGAACAGCACGATCCGCATCGGCGATCTGTAATATTTTAATAGGATGTTGATACTATGATCAGAATTCAGGTGCCGGCAACCAGCGCGAACCTTGGTTCCGGTTTCGATTCCCTTGGAATTGCGCTTGACCTTTACAATCAGGTCTGGATGGAGGAATTTGATTCCATCGATATTTCCAGCAAAGACGACATTGTCATTCCCACCGACGAAAGCAACCTGATTTTCTGGGCTGCGAAGCAGGTGTATGAAAAATGCGGAAGAAAGCTGCCCGGCCTGAAGATCGTGCAGCTCAACAATATCCCCATGGCGCGGGGGCTGGGCAGCAGCTCCGCCTGCATTGTCGCGGGCATTCTCGGGGCGAACCGTCTTTTGGGCGGCCCGCTGTCGCAGCAGGACCTGATCAACCTCGCGGCGAAAATCGAAGGCCACCCGGACAACACCACGCCCGCCATCGAGGGCGGGCTTGCCGCGTCGGCCATTGAAGCGGGCCGCGTTTACAGCGTGAGCGTGCCGGTTTCGGAAAAAATACGGTTCGCGCTGTTTATTCCGCCGTTCGAACTGAAAACCGAGAAGGCGCGTTCGGTGCTTCCGGCGCAGTATTCCAGAAGCGACGCGGTTTACAATCTTTCCCGTTCCGCGCTGATGGCGGCCTCGCTGTTTTCCGGAAAGCTTGAAAACCTGCGCGTGGCGGTACAGGATAAAATCCACCAGCCTTACCGCGCGAGCCTGATCGAAAACCTGGACAGCGTCTTTCGCCTGAGCTATGAGCTGGGGTCCCTGGGCACTTATGTCAGCGGCGCCGGGCCGACGATCATTTCCATGGTGAATGCCGACGATACGGATAATTTCGCGACGTACGCGGCGGCGCATCTGGAGGAAAAGGGAATCACCGGCTGGCAGATCAAAATCCTGAATACGGATTCCGACGGCGCGCAGATTTCCATTGAATAATTCTTATATGTGTTTGGAGGACAGAACCTTATGAGCCTGATTGTACAGAAGTTCGGCGGAAGTTCGGTTGCAAACGCCGAGCGTGTTTTCAATGTTGCGGATATTATTACGAAGGCTTATTCACAGGACAACGATATTGTGGTGGTCGTTTCCGCCCAGGGCGATACGACGGACGACCTGATCGCAAAAGCGAAGGAGATCAATGGGGACGCGTCAAAGCGTGAAATGGATATGCTCCTGACCGCAGGGGAACAGATTTCGGCTTCGTTGCTTGCCATGGCGATTGAAAAGATGGGGTATCCCGTGGTTTCCCTTCTGGGCTGGCAGGCGGGCTTTCACACCAGCTCCGCTTACGGCAGCGCGCGCATCAAGCGCGTGGTCCCGGACAGAATCAAAAAAGAGCTTGATAAGAAAAATATTGTGATTGTGACCGGCTTTCAGGGGCTGAACCGTTACAATGATATGACAACGCTGGGCCGCGGCGGTTCCGACACAAGCGCGGTGGCGATCGCGGCTGTGATGAACGCCGACCTGTGCCAGATTTTCACCGACGTGGAGGGCGTGTTTACCGCCGACCCGCGCAAAGTGAAAAACGCGAGAAAGCTGGATGTGATTTCCTACGACGAAATGCTGGAGCTTGCTTCGCTCGGCGCGCAGGTGTTGAACAACCGCTCCGTGGAAATGGCGAAGAAGTATGGAATTGAGCTGGAGGTGCTTTCCAGCATGACCAGGAAACCGGGTACTATTGTGAAGGAGGCAAAGAAAATGGAAAAAATGCTGATCAGCGGCATTGCCAGGGATGACGATGTCGCGCGCGTGTCAATTATCGGGGTGCCCGACAAGCCGGGCCTCGCCTTCCGGATTTTTTCCAAGCTGTCTGCGAAAAACATCAACGTTGATCTTATCCTTCAGTCCGTGGGCAGAAACGGGACCAAGGATATCAGCTTTACCATAAGCCAGGCGAACCTGAAGGACACCATTGAAATTCTCAATCCGTATGTGGAATTGATCGGCGCGACCAATGTGGTTTATGACGACAAGGTCGCCAAGGTTTCCATTGTGGGCGCGGGGATGGAAACGCACCCCGGCATTGCGGCGCAGATGTTCGAGGCTCTGTATGAAGCCGACATCAACATTCAGATGATTGCGACCAGTGAAATCAAAATTTCCGTGCTGATCAAACGCGACGATGCGGACAAGGCGGTTTCCGCAATCCACAACAAATTTTTCAGCGAAACCGAACCCATCAATCCCTGACATTCAAAGCGAAAGCTGCCGGCCTGTTTTGCCGGCAGTTTTTTATACCCGGTATTGCCGCGGCGGGAAAAGCGCGGCCTGTTTTCTAATTTGCAATATTTACAGCTTTAGCAGGCTAAATCTTGAATTCGCAAAAAATCGGTGCTATAATAAAATTTAATATTAATTAACGATTGTCTGAAAACGCCCGGTTCACGGCTGTTTCGGCTGTTGCGGCGGAAGGCCTGCCGGAGCCTTGTTTTCACAAACGCAATGGAAAGAGGGCATTATCAAATGCAGGAAATCAGAGTGGAGCTGACAGATCATCCGAAAAAGAAACCGACCGATTCCTCAAAACTCGGGTTTGGTACGATTTTTACGGATCATATGTTCCTGATGAATTATGATGAGGGAGAAGGCTGGCATGACGCCAGGATTGTCCCGTTTGGACCGATTGAGCTTTCCCCCGCGGCCATGTGCCTGCACTACGGCCAGTCCGTATTCGAAGGGATGAAGGCGTACCGCGCGGTGGACGGAAGGATTCTTCTGTTCCGCCCCGATAAAAACATGGCCCGTTTGAACTCCTCCAACGACCGGCTCTGCATTCCGCTGGTCGATGAAGCGTTTGCGGAAAAGGCAATTGAAAAGCTGGTTTCCGTGGAAAAGGACTGGATCCCCTCCGGGGAAGGCACCTCGCTTTATATCCGCCCGTTCATTATCGGCATCGACCCGCACATCGGCGTACATCCGGCGGAGCATCTTTTGTTCCTTGTCATCTGCTCTCCGGTCGGCGCGTACTATCCGGAAGGGCTGAACCCCGTC
>JAAYUL010000049.1 GCA_012517675.1 Clostridiales bacterium
TAATCCTTAAAATATAAGAAAAGCGGGTGTTACTATGGCTTCCAATTTTTCGGTCCCTCTTTCCAAGGTAATCAAGGAGCTTTCGCTCGACATTATTGATATGCCTGCCGATCCGGAAAAAATCATGATTTCTTCCACGGATGTAAACCGCCCCGGCCTGGAACTCAATCATTTTTACGACTATTATGACAAAACCAGAATCATCATTTTCGGCAACGCGGAAACGGCATTTTTGAATTCCGTCACTCCGGAGGAGCGCAAAAAGGTACTGGATGAGATTTTTTCCAAAAAGCCGCCGGCGGCCATCATTGCCCGCAGCATCACACCGATGCCCGAACTGTTGGAAGCGACGAAGAAAAACGGCGTTCCGCTGCTGAGCACGCCCGAAACGACTTCCAGTCTGGTTGCCGCGTTGGTTTCGTTCATGAATGTGGAACTTGCGCCCCGTGTGACCCGCCACGGTGTTTTGGTTGAAGTTTACGGCGAAGGAATTCTGCTGGTCGGCGACAGCGGCGTTGGCAAAAGCGAAACCGCGATTGAGCTGATTAAGCGCGGCCACCGCCTGATTGCCGATGACGCCGTGGAAATCCGGCGGGTTTCCGCAAGGTCGCTCGTCGGTCAGGCCCCGAACAACATCCGGCATTTTATCGAGCTGCGCGGCATAGGCATTATTAACGCGCGCCGGATTTTCGGTATGGGCGCCGTAAAGCTGACGGAAAAAATAGACCTCGTCATCAACCTTGAGCTTTGGGACAATAAAAAGGTCTACGACCGGATGGGGCTTGACAGCGAATATACGGAGCTTCTTGGCATCAAGGTTCCGGTGCTCACCATTCCGGTGAAGCCGGGCAGGAACCTTGCCATTATCATTGAGGTTGCCGCAATGAATAACCGCCAGAAAAAAATGGGCTATAACGCGGCGCAGGAACTGCTTCAGGGCCTTGGCATGGACCCGGTTGCGCTGCAGGAACAGGAAAAAAAGCTGGATCTTGATTTATAAATCCGGCACGGACACGGGAATTTACACGGAAAGATCAAAGCAAACGGAATAAGGAGAAGCCATGAATATCATTGCAGACACACATTTACACACCCTCGCGTCCACGCACGCATACAGCTCCCTTCAGGAAATGATTCACGCCGCCGCGCTGAAAAAGCTTTATGTGGTCGCCGTGACCGACCATGGCGTCAGTATGCCGGGTTCGCCGCGCCAGTGGTATTTTCATAACATGACGGTGATTCCGCGCCGGGTGGAAGGAGTCGTTGTGCTGCGCGGCCAGGAAACGAACGTGGTCGACTATGACGGAAACATTGATCTGGAGACGGAATGCGAGGGGGACCTTGACTGGATTGTCGCCTCGATTCACGATGTCTGTATGCCGGAAGAAAATCCGACCATGGAGCAGGTGACGAACCTCTGGCTTCGTGTCGCCGCGGACCCGAGGGTCAATGTAATCGGTCACAGCGGCAGCAAAACTTATCAATACGACTATGAAACAGTCATTCCCGAATTCGGCCGGCAGGGCAAACTGGTGGAAGTGAACGAAGGGACGTTTCGCAGCAGGGCAAAGTCGGTTCCAAACTGTGTGGAGATTATGAAATGCTGTAAAAAGCACGGCGTTCCGATCGTTGTGAATTCCGACTCCCATTTTTCCACGCAGGTGGGCTGCTTCGAAAAATCGCTCCGCCTGCTGGAGGAAGTCGGTTTTCCGGAAGAACTGGTCATCAACTCCAGTGTGGAACGGTTCAATGCCTATCTGAAAAAACACACACGCGTCTTTGA
>JAAYUL010000050.1 GCA_012517675.1 Clostridiales bacterium
AGCGCGCGCTTTCTGTCCGCCTCAAAAATAAAATCCGTTTCCCTGAGCTGCCGCAAATAGGCGCCGCCCTGCACGTTGAAGCTCAGCTTCCGCAGGAAGGACGGGGAGCAGTATACTTCCCGTTTTACAAAATCATAATCAAAAATGGGGTCGGCGGATTCCTCCATCAGCAGGCGGTAACGCTGTTCGCTTTCCGCCGGACCGGCGACCGCGCCGGTTTTCTCCTCTTCCCCGGGAGCCGCCGCGTCGAGACGGCCGGTCAGGTCGAAAAAAATGCCGCAGATCAGCTCCGGATTGCCCGTGCCGAAAATACGCTTCATCATGCAGCCCAGCCAGACCGGCTTCCCGTCTTTTTGCTTCAGCCGCAGCCGCGCCTGCAGAAAACCGCTTTGATCCAGCTTTTCCTGCAAATCGCACCGGCTGACGCCCGAATCCTTCCAGATTTCCCGGGAGTACAGGGCCTTGATCTCCCCGACCCCGTAACCCAGGATTTTATAAAAGAAGCTCTGCGCATGCACAATGGTCAATTCCGCATCATTCTCACAGCAGAAAACACTGCCGCCGAGATGTTCCATGATCGTTTCAATGCCTGGAATTGAAGAAGTATCGCGCATTTTTCCGCCTCTTTCTTAAGATCAAAATCAAAATCGAACCGCTTCTATTTTCAAAGCCCTGCCCGAAAAGAAAAATCCGGTGGCGTGGGGCAGGGCGCAGCCATAACAAAGCTTATTATAGCAAATCAAAACAAGAATAATCAATATTTATTTGATCTTTGGTCCCATATTTGTAGATTATTGCTAAAATTTTGCGTGTTTTTCTGAAAACATGACAGGAGAAGACCTTGACACGCACTATTTTCTGTATTATATTATTAGACAAGGTTTACAGAAGGAGCTTTACAATGCGTTTGATTGCCTGCACGCGATTTACAGGATTTGCCCGCCTCCGCTATTTTATGGCGTGGGCTTTTTGCGCATGCGATCGGACTGACTGTAAGCTTTTGTGTGAAAGATAGTACAGCCGCAAACGGAAGCGGGCTGATATTGGGAACGAAGCTGGCAGCAGCTTCGTTCTTTTTATTTTCCGCCCCGGTTCACAATTCAATTGGAGGGATTACCATGATTATTGTACTGAAACAGGAATGCACCCCCGAACAGGCCCGGTCTTTTTCCGAAACGCTGGAACATGAATACGGCATCCGGGTGAACACCTGGGTCGGCACGCAGAGCACCGTGCTGGGCCTGATCGGCGACACGTCCGTCATCGACATTGACAGCATTGCCGCGCAGGACATTGTGGAAAGCGTCAAGCGCGTGCAGGAGCCTTATAAAAAGGCAAACCGCAAATTTCACCCCGACAGCACCGTCGTCACCCTGCCCGGCGGCCAGAAAATCGGCGGAGGCGGCCTGGCGCTGATCGCCGGGCCCTGCTCGGTGGAAAGCGAAGCGCAGATCTGCGCCGTTGCCGAGCGGGTCAAGGCGGCGGGCGCGCAGTTCCTGCGCGGCGGCGCGTTCAAGCCCCGCACCTCCCCCTACTCGTTCCAGGGGCTGAAGGCGGAAGGGCTGAAGCTTTTGAAAAAGGCCAAAGAAAAAACCGGGCTGCCGTTTGTCACCGAAATTATGGACGTGCGCCACATCGACCTTTTTCTTGAAAACGGCGTGGACATATTCCAGGTCGGCGCAAGGAACATGCAGAATTTCGAGCTGCTCAAGGAGCTTGGGAAAATCGACCGCCCCATTCTGCTCAAGCGCGGCCTTTCCAGCACGCTGGAAGAGCTGCTGATGAGCGCGGAATATATCATGTCCGGCGGGAACGACCGGGTGATCCTGTGCGAGCGCGGAATCCGCACCTACGAAACCTACACCAGAAACACGCTCGACATTTCGGCCATCCCCATCCTGAAAAAACATTCCCATCTCCCCGTGGTCGTGGACCCGAGCCACGCCTCCGGCATTGCGTGGCTGGTTGAGCCTCTGGCGCTCGCCGCCGTTGCCGCCGGAGCGGACGGCCTGATCATCGAGGTGCACAACAATCCCGCCAAGGCGCTTTCCGACGGCGCGCAGTCGCTCACCCCCGACCAGTTTGACAAGGTGGCCGCAAATCTGCGGGCGGCCGCCGCAGCTTTCGGCAGAACAGTGGATTAACGCCCCGGAATCTGCTATAATAGGTCATAACATTTTACACTTTGCAGCAAAACCGGTTTAAAGTGTAAGAGCCCGTTCCCGCGTAAGGGAGAAACGCCACAGCGGCGGGGTGTTTTTTGTCAGGCAAGGCGGAAAGCGCCGGAATCCTTTCGTGCTGCGAGTATTTTTCACGCGGTATGACGGGGAAACGACCGTCTCAACGGCGTTGCAGGCGATGGGAACGGGTCCTAAATTCAGGCGAAGGGGATGGTTCCGTGAACCAGAAAATAGTCATTGCCGGTCTGGGGCTGATCGGCGGGTCGCTCGCCAAGGCCTTTCAGAAATACAGCGAGTGCGAGGTGTGCGGCTTTGACCGCGACGGCGGGGCGCTCAGCGCCGCGCTGTCCTGCGGCGCGATCGACAAGGCGGCCACAGGCGACGACATCCGCAGCGCCGACTGCCTGTTTTTGTGCCTTTACCCGCAGGCCGCGATCGATTTTATAACGGAACATCTCCCCCTCATCCGCCCCGGCTGCATTGTGACGGATACCTGCGGCATCAAGGCGGAAATCTGCCGCACCCTGCCAAAGCTTGCGGCGGAACACGGCTTTCTTTTCGTCGGCGGCCACCCGATGGCGGGAAAAGAGCAAAACGGCTTTGCCGCAAGCGACGCCGACCTGTTCCTTGGGGCAAGCTACCTGATCGTTCCCTGCGGCGCGCCGCAGCGCGCGGTGGATTTTCTGAAAGCCGTTGCGGTGGAGCTTGGCTTTGGCGGCACGGTGGTCACCACGCCGGAGCACCACGACCGGATGATCGCGTTTACAAGCCAGCTGCCGCACGTGCTGGCCTGCGCTTACGTGATGAGCCCGCGCTGCCCGGAGCACCCCGGCTTTTCCGCCGGAAGCTACCGCGACGTTTCGCGCGTGGCGAACATCAACGAAACGCACTGGACGGAGCTTTTGATCGACAATAGGAAAGCCCTGACCGAAGAGCTGGAAGAACTGATTTGCAATATCACGGAAATCAAAAACGCGGTCGCGCTCGGCGAGGCGGAAACGCTGCGCGGCCTTCTGCGCAAAAGCAGACTGGTGAAAGAGAGGCTCGGCGAATCATGCAAATGACCGTTTCCACATCCCACCCTTACCAAATCCTCATTGAGCGCGGCTGTCTCGCATCGCTCGGCGCGCGGGCGGCGGAGCTGTTCCGCCCCGGCAGCCGCGCGATGCTGGTCAGCGATTCCAACGTTTTCCCACTTTACGGCGGCGCGGCGGAACAGTCGCTTTCCAACCGCGGATTTTCGTGTTTTTCATTTGTTTTTCCCGCCGGCGAATCGGAAAAACGGCTTTCCACCGTTGAAAAGCTGTACGCCGCGCTGGCGGAGAACGGCTTTACCCGCAGCGATTTTATCGTTGCGCTCGGCGGCGGCGTGACGGGTGACATGGCCTGTTTTGCCGCCGCGACCTTTCTGCGCGGCATCCGGTTCATTCAGGCGCCCACCTCCCTGCTGGCGCAGATCGATTCCTCCGTGGGCGGCAAAACCGGGGTCGACCTGCCGCAGGGGAAAAACCTTGTGGGGGCCTTTCACCAGCCCGCGCTGGTGCTGATCGACCCGGACACGCTCGCCACCCTGCCCCCGCGCTACTTTTCGGACGGCATGGGCGAAGCGATCAAATACGGGTGCATCAAGAGCCGTCCACTTTTCGATCGCATCGCAGGCACCGACGTCCGGGAGCATCCGGAGGAAATGATTTTTCAGTGCGTGGATATCAAGCGCAAAGTGGTGGAGCAGGATGAATTCGACACCGGGGAGCGCATGCTGCTGAACTTCGGCCATACCTTCGGCCACGCGCTGGAAAAGCTCCATGATTTTCAGGGGCTTTCCCACGGTGAGGCGGTCGGCATCGGCATGGCGATGATGGCCGGATTCGGCGAAAAAGCCGGTGTCACCGCGCCGGGAACGGCGGCGGAAATTCTGAAAGCGCTGAAAAAATACAATCTGCCGCTGCGGGACAAAATACAAACCGAAGAGATTCTCGCCGCGACCGCACTGGATAAAAAGAGCGAGGGAAGCGTCATCCGCGTCATCCTTCTGAAGGAAATCGGCAGCAGCTTTCTCCGGCCGTTTACCCGGCCGGAGCTTGCCGCGTTCTGCGGGGTGAAGCCATGAGCGACGTCATCCTTTCCCCCGGGGTCCTGCGCGGCCGGGTCCTTCCGCCTCCGTCCAAAAGCGCGGCGCACCGCGCCGCAATCTGCTCCGCGCTGGCGGGCGGAAAAGCGCTTTTTCCGCCCGGCGATCCGCTGAGCGACGACATACAGGCAACCCAAAACGCCATGAAAGCCCTGTTGAAATCCTCCGGCGGCGGCACGGTGCGGATCGACTGCGGGGAATCCGGCTCCACGCTCCGGTTTTTGATCCCGGTCGCCGCCGCGCTCGGCCTTTCCGCCGAATTTACCGGCCGCGGCCGCCTGCCGCAGCGCCCCATCGGCGTTTACACGCAATGCCTGCCCCTTCGCGGCGTGCACTGTGAAACGGAGGGCGGCCTTCCGCTGAAGATCGAAGGGCAGCTGACCCCGGGGCGGTTCGTTCTGCCGGGGGATGTCAGCTCCCAGTTTATCACCGGCCTTCTGCTGGCGCTGCCCCTGCTCCGCGGGGAAAGCGACATCGTGCTTTCCTCCCCGCTGGAAAGCGCGGGCTATGTGGACATGACGCTGGAAACCATGCGCGCTTTCGGCGTGACCGCCGAGCCCGCCCCTTCCGGCTGGCATGTTCCCGGCAACCAGCGCTACCGCGCGCGGGAATACCGCGTGGAGCGCGACTGGTCGCAGGCCGCCTTTTTCCTTGCCGCCGGGGCGCTCGGCGGCGAACTGGAGCTGGAGGGCCTGAACCCGGAATCCAGCCAGGGGGACCGCGCCGCCGAAGCGCTTTTTGCCGCGTTCGGGGCAAAAATACGGTGGCAAAACGCCGTGCTCCGCGTTTCTCCCGGCACACTGCGCGGGATTGAAATCGACGCCGCCCAGATTCCGGACCTTGTCCCGGCGCTGGCGGCGACCGCCGCCCTCTGCGGCGGGACCACCCGCATCTACAACGCGGAGCGGCTGTGGATCAAGGAGAGCGACCGGCTTTCCGCCATGGCCGACGGCCTGAACCGGCTGGGCGGCAGAGCGGCGGAAACCGCCGACGGTCTTTTGATCGAAGGCGTGCCCGGCCTGCGCGGCGGGAAAGCGGAGGGGTACAACGACCACCGCATCGTGATGGCGCTCGCCGTCGCGGCGCTGCGGGCCGACGGCCCCGTTACCGTCACGGACGCGCAGAGCATCCGCAAAAGCTATCCGTCGTTTTTCACGCACTACAATCAGTTGGGAGGAAACGCCAATGTCATCAACCTGGGGTGACCGCGTAAAAATATCTGTTTTCGGGGAAAGCCACGGAAAAGCCATCGGCGCGGTGCTCGACGGCCTGCCCGCCGGGGAACCGCTGGACTTTGACGAAATCGCGCTCCAGATGAGCCGCCGCGCCCCGGGCCGGGACCGTTCCGGCACGCCGCGCAAAGAAAGCGACCTTCCGCAGATTTTAAGCGGCGTTCTGAACGGCACGACAACGGGTGCGCCGCTCTGCGCCGTGATTGAAAACACCAACACCCGTTCCGGCGATTATGAAAACCTGCGGTCCGTTCCCCGCCCCGGCCACGCCGACTACCCGGCCGCCCTGCGCTACCGGGGATTTCAGGACGTGCGCGGCGGCGGGCATTTTTCCGGCCGCCTGACCGCGCCGCTGGTTTTCGCGGGCGCGGTATGCCGCCAGATTTTGGCGCGGCGCGGCGTTCTGATCGGCGCGCACGTGGCCTCCGTCGGCGCGGAAAAAGACATTCCCTTCGACCCGGTTTGCATTCCGGACGAACAGCTCCGCCGGCTGTCCTGCGTCTGCTTCCCCGTCAACAGCCCGGAAGCGGAAAGCCGCATACGCGCCGCGATCGAGCGGGCGCGCCTTACGCAGAACAGCGTGGGCGGCGTGGTGGAATGCGCCGTCACCGGGGTTCCCGCCGGGCTGGGCGGGCCTTTGTTCGGCGGAATGGAGTCCGCGTTTTCCGCCGTTCTGTTCGGCATTCCGGCCTGCAAGGGCGTGGAGTTCGGCGCCGGGTTCGGCGCGGCGGAGCTGACGGGAGCGGAGAACAACGACGCCTATTATTACGACGGCGGCGCGGTCAGAACGAAAACGAACCGCGCGGGCGGGATCCTCGGCGGGATCACCACCGGAATGCCGATCGTGTTCCGCGCCGCCTTCAAGCCGACGCCCTCCATCGGGCTGGAGCAGGACAGCGTGGACCTGAACGCCAAAACGAACACCAGGCTGCGCGTGCAGGGCCGGCACGACCCCTGCGTGGTGCCGCGCGCGGTCCCCGTTGTGGAGGCCGCCGCCGCGCTTGTGCTGATCAACGCGATGAACGAAACAAACGGAGGCGCGGAAAAATGACGCTGCAGGAAATCAGAAAAAGAATCGATACCATCGACGCTCAGCTCCTTCCGCTGTTTTTGGAACGGATGCAGTGCTCCCGCCAGGTGGCGGAAGTCAAGAAGGAAAACAGCATGCCGATCTTCAACGCGGAACGGGAACGGGAAATTCTGGACCAGGTCCAGGAAAATTCGGGCGAATTCGGCGCGGAAGCCCGCATGTTCTACGCTTCCCTGATGGAGATGAGCCGCGCGCTTCAGCACTCGATGATGGACTGCGGCAAAGAACTTCGCAATCAGATTGAGGCGGCGGGCTTCCGGCCGGAAAAATGCGGCCGGATCGCCTGTCTGGGCGAAGCGGGTTCGTTTTCGCACGAGGCGCTCTGCACCTTTTATCCGAAGGCGCAGCCCCTTTTCCTTCCCGGCTTCGGCGATATCTTCGCCGCTGTGGAAAGCGGCGAAGCCGACCTTGGCCTGGTTCCGGTGGAAAATTCCTCCGCCGGTTCCGTCACCGAGGTTTACGACCTGATTTTAAAATACCGGTTCCATATCATCGCCGCGGC
>JAAYUL010000051.1 GCA_012517675.1 Clostridiales bacterium
CCGCGGTCCCGTAAACAAGGACCGGCCCGGCAATCACGAACATTTTCGCGCCGAGCCCCATAATAAAGCCTTCGCTTTTGAACTCCATGGCCGGGGCTACCACCGAATTGGCGAACCCGGTAATCGGCACCAGCGTGCCCGCGCCCGCAAGCTTGGCAATGTTATCGTACACCTTGAGCGCCGTCAGAATCGCGCTGAGCGCGATCAGGCTGATGGACACCCATGCTTTGGCGTCTTTTTCCGCCAGCCCGGCCCGCATGTACCAATCGGCGAGAATCTGCCCGCCCGTGCAGATCGCCCCGCCGAACAGAAACGCCATCAGCGCGTTTTTCAGGTAAGGCGAGCCGGGCGACGCCTTGCCCGCCATTTTTTTATATTCCTGTTTGGAAACCGTCATGTCAATTCCCCCTTCGGAAAATATTCTGCCTTTCGCCGCGGGGAATATGCGAAATTTTTTTCGGTTTTCCCGTTTGAATTTGATTTTTCCGTAGATTTTTTTATGAAAATGCGTTATGATATTTTGAGATAGATTTCATCGGATTCTGACAGCGTTTTATGAGAACGGAGTGTTTTTATGACAGTCGGGGAAATTCAGACCAACGGATACGCCTGTGCGTCCACGGCTGCGCGCACGTCTTCCGCCGCGCAGCGGACAAGCTCCGCGTTTTCCACGCTGCTGAAAAGCGCGGAAAGCGAAACCACGGAAAGCACCGCATACGACGATATTTTTCAGCGCGCCGCGCAGCAATACGGGGTTCCGGTCCGCCTGCTCAAGGCGGTCGCAAAGGCGGAGTCCAACTACAACGCGAACGCGGTTTCAAGCTGCGGGGCGCAGGGCGTCATGCAGCTGATGCCCTCCACCGCCGAGGGGCTCGGCGTGACCGACCCGCTCGACCCGGAGCAGAATATCATGGGCGGCGCGAAATATCTGAGCGAAAAGCTGAAGCAGTACGACGGCAGCGTGGAGCTCGCGCTGGCGGCCTATAACGCGGGAAGCGGCAGCGTGGCGAAATACGGCGGCGTTCCGCCGTTCCAGGAAACCCAAAACTATATCGCAAAGGTCATGGGCTATGCGGGTATGGAATCCGGCGCGTCGGTTTCCACCGCCTCGGGCAGCGATTCTTCCCAAACCGCTCTCGATGCGCTCAGCCTTCTCGGGAGCGGCAGCACTTCCTTGTCCGGCCTTTCGGGGACCGGCTCCCTGCTCGATCTTCTCGGGAACTCCGGCTCCGGCAGCCTGCTGTCTTCCCTCTCCGGAAACACCCTGACGGACCTTTACGCGCTCAGCCTGCTCGGAAGCGACGGCAGCTCCTCCGATTCCACGGACAGTTCCGTGTCCGGCCTGCTCAATTCCTCCGGGACCGGCAGCCTGCTGTCCTCCCTCTCCGGAAGTAACCTGACGGACCTTTACGCGCTCAGCCTGCTCGGAAGCGACGGCAGCTCCTCCGATTCCACGGACAGCTCTCTGTCCGGCCTGCTCAATTCCTCCGGGACCGGCAGCCTGACCTCGCAGAATTATCTGAGCCTTTTACAGCTGATCGCCGCGCAGATGCAGACGGATTCCTCCCAGCCGCTGGCGGGCGACCTGACCTCTTCGCTCAGCGGCAGCGCCGGCAGCATGCTGTGAGTCAAAACGGAAACGACACCGCCCTTCGGTACAACGCCGGGGCGGTTTTTATTTGATGCAATGATTAATTCTGATAAAAGCTGTTGAAATTATTCTGTTTTATTGTTATATTATTATTGAATTACAGATGAAGAAAAGTGGAAAAGAGATGTGCGAACCGCAGTATGAACAAACGATATAAAGAGCTGATGAGGCATATCCTGACCAATGTAAAAGAAGACCTGAACGACGAGGAAATCATCCATCTTCTTCTGGAACACCAGGTCTCTGAAAACACGCAGTCGAAAAAGGACTACACGTTCGGGCAGAAGTTTGCCGATAAAATTGCCGCCTTTGTGGGAAGCTGGACGTTTATCATCACTTTTCTCGCCCTTCTGATCGTGTGGATGGCGTTCAACACGTATGCTTATTTTTTCAAAATATTCGACCCCTATCCGTTTATCCTGCTGAACCTCGTGCTTTCCTGCGTTGCCGCAATCCAGGCGCCGCTCATCATGATGAGCCAGAACCGCCAGGAGCAGAAGGACCGGCAGAGGAGTGAAAACGACTATAAGGTCAATCTGAAAACCGAGATCATGCTGGAGGACCTGCACGAAAAGCTGGATTCCCTGATCGCAAAGCAAAACATGCTGGCCAAAAAGATCAATGGGCTGGAAGCCGGAAACTCCCCCAAAGAGGTCCCGAAAGTCAAAAAATAAACAGGATTCCGTCCGGAAAATCCACGCAGAACAGGGCGGCCCGCACGAAAAAGTGCGGGCCGCCCTCTGCATTATAATTTTTTTACAATGTTTCGATTTCATCCAGCCACAGACGGGCGGAAGCGTCGCTCGGCATGCGCCAGTCGCCGCGGGGCGACAGGCTGACGCTGCCGACCTTGGGGCCGTCCGGCAGGCAGGAGCGTTTGAACTGGTTCATGAAAAAGCGCCGGTAAAAATTTTTCAGCCATTTTTTGATCGTCTGGTCGTCGTACGTGCCCGCAAACGCCTGCTGCGCCATGCGGTAGATTTTTCCCGGGTGGAACCCGAAACGCACCATATAATACAGGAAAAAGTCGTGCAGCTCGTACGGGCCGACGATATCTTCCGTTTTCTGCGCGATTTCCCCGTTCACCGGGGGTAAAAGCTCCGGGCTGACCGGCGTGTCGAGCACATCCTCCAGCAGGGCGCGGATTTCGTACCCGCCCGTGACGGCGGCGTGGTGGACCAGATGCCGCACCAGCGTTTTGGGGATGGAGCAGTTCACGCCGTACATCGACATGATGTCGCCGTTGAAGGTGGCCCACCCCAGCGCCAGCTCCGAAAGGTCGCCCGTACCGATGACAAAGCAGCCGCACTGGTTCGCAATGTCCATGAGCACCTGCGTGCGCTCGCGCGCCTGTGAATTTTCATAGGTCACGTCGCGCACCGCCGGGTTGTGCTCAATGTCCCTGAAGTGCTGATTGACCGCGTCGTGAATCGGAATTTCGTGATACGTCGCGCCCAGCAGCTCCGCAAGGCGCTGGGCGTTGCTCTTTGTGCGCGCGGTGGTGCCGAAGCCCGGCATGGAAACCGCCTGGATTCCCTTGCGGTCAAGGCCCAAAAGGTCGAACGCGCGCGCGATCACCAGCAGCGCGAGGGTGGAATCCAGTCCGCCCGAAACGCCGATGGAAACGCATTTGGAGCCGGTGTGCCGCAGCCGCGTTTTCAGCCCGCAGGCCTGCAGGTTCAGAATCATTTCACAGCGTTCGCTCAGGTCGCGCACGTCGCCGGGGACAAACGGCGTTGCCGGAAATTTCCGCTCCAGTTTTATTTTCGGAAGGTCAAGGTCGAACGGGATGCAATGCGCCTGCCCGGCGTTCGACCACGTTGTGGTGCGGAGCCGCTCCTGCACCATGCGTTCCAGATCCACGTCCGCCACGGTCAGCCCGGTCTGAAACGGACTGGATTCCGCCAGGAGCGTGCCGTTTTCCGCAATCAGGTTGTGGCCGGCGTAAACCAGGTCGGTCGAGGATTCGCCCTCGCCCGCGTCGGCGTACACGTAAGCGGCCAGAAGATGCCCCGACTGCTGGCCGACAAGGCCGCGGCGGTACGGCGCCTTGCCGATGATCTCATCGCTGGCGGAGCAGTTGGCGAGCAGCGTGGCGCCGCACTGCGCCAAACGCGAGGAAGGCGGAACGGCGACCCACAGGTCCTCGCAGATTTCCACGCCGAGCACGAACTCCGGCATGCCGCGGCAGGGGAAGATCAGCGTATTGCCGAGCGGGACCGTTTCCCCGCCGAACGAAACTTCCGTATAATCGGGGCTCGGGGTGAAATACCGCGCCTCGTAAAATTCCACATAGTTCGGAATGCTGCTTTTCGCGGCAAAGCCCAGCAGCTTTCCCCCGCAAAAAACGGCGGCTGCATTGTAGAGGTCCGCCCCGACGGGCAGCGGAAGGCCGACCACCGCCAGAATCTTCAGGTTTTCCGTTTTCCGGATCAGCCGGCAAAGGGTTTCCTGCGCCGCCGCGAGAAGCACGCGGTCCCGGAAAAGGTCGCCGCAGGTATAGCCGGTAATGCACAGCTCCGGGAACACCACCACGCCCGCGCCGCGCGCCGCGGCCTGCTGAATCAGCTCGAAAATCTGCTTTTCATTGTACGCGCAGTCCGCGACCCTGATGGCGGGCGTTGCCGCCGCCACTTTTAAAAAACCGTCGTTCATTCATATGCTCCTTTATTTTCCTCGGGCGGTGCGCCCGCCGTTTTCCCGCTTTCCCGCGCGGGTTCCACCCCCGAAAACCGCAGTTTCAGGCCTTCCTTTTTTCCGCCGAGCCCGGCGAAAAACGCGCCCAGAATAATGCAGGAATAATAGGTGATCAGCCGCCACAAAAGCATCGCCTGGCGGATGATGTCCTGCCGGAAGAAGATCTGGAACAGCACCAGAAAGCTGCCCTCCGCCGCGCCGGCCGCGCCGGGCAGCGGGGTGTAGGAGGAAATCATGGTCACAAAGCTCTGCGCCGCGATCATGTCCGCAAGGGGAACGCCCGGGCTGTGAAACGCCTTGTAAATAAAAAACGGCACGCAAAAAAGGGCGGTGAGCTGAACCAGGGTAATGCCGTAAACGGTTACCCTCATCCGCCGGTTGCCCTGCATCGCCTGATTGTTTTTCAGATAAAATTCCAGCTGGCTTTTGACTTTCCGGCTCGTTTCCTCCGGTTTTTTCACAATGTGCAGCTTGGTCAGCAGCCATACCGCCCAATGGATGAGCTTCGTGGTAAAGCGGGGGCTGTGGGTAAACAGCAGCAGCACCACCACAACCGCCGCCTGCGCAATAAACCCGATAAAGGCAAGCGCCATAAAGCCCTGGATTTCACTGCGGAAAAACGAATATTTCACCAGAATCACGCCGAGGGAATACAGCGTGATCGCGGTCTGGTACACCAGGTATTTGCGCACCAGCGCCGAAATGGCGATTCCCGAGGAAATGCCCTGCCGCGTAAGCGCCAGAAGCTGCATGGGCTGCCCGCCCACCGCGTAGGGCGTGACGGAGTTGAAATACTGCCCGATCATGGTGACTTTGAACGCGCTCTTCTGGTCGTAGCCGCCTTCGTAAGCCGAAAGCACCAGCCTGCGGATAATCAGGCTGTCCGTCACCCAGAAAAGCACCATACACGCCGCCGCCCCGGCCAGCCAGAACATGTTCAGTCCGGGCAGGCTGGCCATCAGCGTGGCAAGGTTATTGTCTGAAATGCAGAAATAGGCAAGCAGCCCCAACGTCACCGCAAAAAGAATCCACTGAAACCGATTGGAAGACCTGCCCTTCGCACCAAACATCCGCGTTTCTCCTGTTCGATTCAGCGGATGGAATAGTCCTTTTCCAGATTTTCCGGGGACTCCACCACGTCCGGCAGCTCGCTGAACATGGCGGTGGGCTTGAACTCATCCGCCGAATAATGCTTAATCGCGCGGGAAATCCTGCGCATATTCGTCATACACCCACGCATACATTTTTTCTCGTTATGCAGCTTTAATACATACAAGTAACAGCAGCCGCATGTTTTTCTTGTCAGCGCCATATAGCTTTTCCGGTATTTCTCATAGGTACCGCTGCGCTCCAGCGAAATGCGCACCATGGCGATGGCGTGGATAAAATCGTTGATTTTGCTCGCGTTCATGGTGGCGAGCGTGCTGGCGGGATGCTGATTGTAATAGTAAAGCGGGCGGTCGATCACCACCACGCGGTTCGCGGCGGCGAAAATTTTATTGGCAACCGCCATGTCCTCAAAGCACATGGTCGGAAATTTAATCCGGTTGTCGGTAAAAAGCGACCGGCGGTACATTTTATTCCAGACCAGGCTCTGGATCTGCACGTCGTGCAGCAGCTTGTTCATCGCTTTTTCGCGGTTGAACACGCCCTTGCAGCGGAAGGGATATTCAAACAGGAAATCATTTTCAACAAAGCGGTAATAATAGTAGCAGCAGGAAATATCGGCTTTGTTTTCCACAAGCGCGTCGTACAGCTCCTCCAGAAACGTGGGGGCGACATAATCGTCGCTGTCCACAAAGCAGAAATATTCCCCGCGCGCCTGTTCCATGCCCACGTTGCGCGCCTGCGACATGCCCGCGTTCGGCTGGTCGATCACATGGATAAACGGGTACCGCTCCTCAAAATGGCGCAAAATCTGAAGGGAACTGTCGCGCGAACCATCGTTGACGGCAATTACCTCAAAATCGGTAAAGGTCTGTTCCACAAGGGAAGCCAAACATTTCCCGACATATCTTTCCACATTGTAAACCGGAATCACAATGCTGACTTTCGGAGTCTGAATATTTTCAGCCAAATTACTCATCCTTTCCGGCAGGGGGTCCTTTTCTTGTCGCCCGGCGCGGGCTCCGCGTAAAAAAGCCGGCGCGGGCAAAAGCGCCGGGAGTGCCGAAAAAGCACTCGGGCGTTGAGAAATCGCGCGGGGCCTGATTCCCCGTCATGGGAATTTCCGCAAAGCGGAAAAAGGCCGGGAACCTGCAAACGAAGCGCCTTCCCGCCGAACGCGGCCGACATTTGCGGGCGCAGCCGACACGGCGCGCGTTATTGCGGCACCATGCTGCACCTATTTTTATTGTCACAGATAATAGAAAAAAAGTCAAGTCAAATTTAAAACAGGGCGGAACTCCCGCCCTGTTTTTCAAAAGTCAGTTGGAAGTCGACTGAGCGGACGCCGTTCCGGAGGAAACCGCCGCCTTGGAAGAGACCGCCGCCTTGGAGGAAGCCGCCGCTTTAGAGGAGACCGCCGCTTTAGAGGAGACCGCCGCTTTAGAGGAGACCGCCGCCTTGGAGGAAGTTGCCGCCTTGGAAGACGCTTTGGAGGAAGACTGCGTAGAGGGCTTGGACGACACGGACTTGCTCGGGCCCACCGAATAATAGGCGGGCAGGGGCGGGTAATAGGACGAGGGAAGGCTTTCGGTTTTGACCACCTTGCCGTTTTTGTAAAAAATTCGCTGCGCGGCGGCGCGGATTCCCTTGTGCGCCCTGGTGTCCAGACGCTTCTCACCCGGCGCCAGCGAACTGTCCACCGTGTATTTCGGCGTGGTCGGCGCGGAAATGGTCTGGGTAATGCTGGAGGTGACCTCGATCCTGTCGTAGTCCGGCGACTGGTAGCCGTAGAAGGTCGCGGTCAGGGTGCGGCCTTTGGTGCTGGTCACAATATAAACGGGATAATCCGTCGGGTTCTTGAACTTGAAGTCAAGCGAGGGGTAGCTCACCGTCGCGTCCTGCCCGACCGGGCAGTAGGTGGAGGGGATCGAATGGTTGGAGCGCTGGACGATCACCATGTTGGAGCGGGTCGCAGCGCCGTAAATCGTGGTGGATGCCTGGCAGATCCCACCGCCGTATTCCTGCGTTTTCTTTCCGTTCAGCAGCGCGCCCGCCAGCTTGTAGCCGTTGGCCTTGTTGCAGTTCCCGGTGGTCTGGTTGAAGGAAAACGTTCCCCCGGCCGGCACGCATGTTCCGTTGCACGCGGCAAGCGCGCGCGCCATGTTGTAGGTGCCGTTCGCGGTGTTGGTGGAAACCGTGCTGAACGTGCCCAGCTTCTGCAGGTGGCTTTTGACCTCCGCAATCGTCTTGCTGAACGGGATCACCGAGGTGGGAACCTCCACCGTGCCGGTTTTGCTGCCTTCTACGATCGCCTTCACCTGATTGTAGAGCTTGCTTTCATCCACGGCCACCCCGTTTTTCCCGTCTTTATACCGGAAGGACGCGGTTGTTGTGTCAAACGAGGCCACCGTCGCGTCCACCGCCGGGGTGGCGACGCTGTCCGCGATGGTTTTCAGCTTTGCTTCCAGCCCGCTGTAGCTCATGGTGTTGGTGATTTCGTAAGTCTTCGGCGTGGTTTTCAGCGCCGTGACCTGTGCGTAGCGCTCTTCGGTGCTCCCGGTGCGGGCGTAATTGTACGCCTCTTTCAGCACGGAGTCGGTGTTGAAGGTAAAAGTCAGGTCGTCCTCCGTGATTTTCCAGCTCTTGTCGTTATATTTTACCGTAATGTCGTATTTATCACGCAGGGAAGGCTCCAGCTTTTTGATTTCCGCTTTCGCCTGTGCCATCGTCTTTCCGCCCAGGCTGACCCCCTGTACCACAATGCCCTGGTAGAAAGTGTCCGTGTCAAGCGCCGCGGCAATCTGCTGGTTATACTGATATGTATGATACAGCTGTTTGCCTAAAAGTCCGCCGGCGACGCACAGCACCAGAACCGCCGCAAGCACCGCCCAAAGGATTTTCCGTTTCCCGGGCTTTTTTCCGGTCGTTTCGGTGGAAAGCTCTATTCTGTCTTCCTCAGCCATATTCTATCCTCCAAAAATTTACAAGTATATGTATAAAAGCTATTATAATCTCCGTACGGGAAAAAGTAAAGTAACATCTTTGCTACACTTTCCAGGCACGGGCACCCAAAGATTGACGATACTCCCTCTTGCTTTTATCATTATATGATGCCATAATAAGGATAATAAGCGGTTTTTGTTTTTATTTATAACGAATTAATTATAGGGGTGTTACCGTGAAAATCGTGATTCTGTCAGCGGCAACCGGCGGCGGCCACCTGCGCGCCTCCCATGCGATCGAAACATATATTAAGGAAAATTCAACCGGAAACGAGGTCGTGGTCATCGACGCCCTGAAAACCGTCAGCACGGTGCTGGACAAAACCTGCTGTGACGGCTATCATTTTCTTGCGATGAAAACCCCGAAAATTTTCGGCCAGCTGTACCGCAAGACGAACGAGGACAGCCTGCTTTCCGACCTGGTCGCGCGGTTCACCAGCGCGTTCAGCCTTCGGCTGATCCCCCTGATGGAGGAGGAGCGCCCCGACATCATTATTTCCACGCACCCGTTCGCAACCGAAATGGTCTCGCACCTGAAAGGCCGCGGCATTGTGAACGCGCCGCTCATCTGTGTAATGACCGACTACGGCCCGCACCGCGCGTGGATTGCGGACCATGTCGACGCCTACATCGTCTCCGCGCCCGACATGATCCCCGAAATGGTTTCCATGGGCGTGAAGCGGGAGCTGATTTACCCGTTCGGCATTCCGGTGGGGGATGTTTTCTTTACCAAAGCCGACAAGCCCGCCCTGCTGAAAAAATTCGGAATGGACCCGGAACTGCCCACCATTCTGATTATGGCGGGGAGCTTCGGCGTGACCAACATCCTGAATATTTACAAGGATCTGATCCGCCTTTCCTACGATTTTCAAATCATTATCATCACCGGCCGGAACAAAAAGCTCTACGAGGCGTTCCGGCCTGAAATCGAGGGGAGCCCGAAAAAGACGAAGCTCGTTTTCTTTACGAACGAAGTGGAAAATTACATGCACGCCTGCGACCTGATCGTCACCAAGCCGGGCGGGCTCACCGTTTCGGAGGCGCTGGCCTGCAGTATCCCGCTCGCAGTGTTCGACGCAATCCCCGGGCAGGAGGAGGACAACGCGAATTTCCTTCTGACCCACAACATGGCGGTCAAGCTGGAAAAGGGCGCCGACCCGGCGGAAACCATCCGCTCTCTTCTGGAGGACAACCGCAGGCTGGAACAGATGCGCGCCTCCTGCGAAAGCTTCGACACGTCCGATTCCATTAAAAACCTTTTCATGCTGATCCACAAGCTCCTCGCAAAAAAGGAAGCGGCGGAACAGAGGAACGGCGCAAATTCATAAGAACAAAGCCCCATGCGGAGCATCGGGCCCGGAAAAGCGTTGAAACCTGCTTTCCCGGGCCCGTTTTTTATTTTTTCTTCCGCTGTTCTTTTTTCTCCCGGCGCGCACATTCCGGGCATTTGCCGTAAATAGTCAGCGTGTGCCCTTCGATTTCATAGCCGGTGTCGTGCGCAAGGCCCTGCTCCAGGCAGGCAAGCGGGCAGTCGTCGATCCTGATTTTGTTGCTGCACCCCGTGCAGACCAGATAGTGCCCGTGGTGTTCGCCCGAAAGGGAATAGCGCACCACACCGTCGTTGAATACATCCTTGTGGACCAGGGCCTCCCCGGCGAAGCGCTCCAGGTTCCGGTACACGGTGGAAAGCGCCAGGTTCGGCCACTCGCCCCGAAGGCGGGCGAAAATTTCCTCCGCGCCCACAGGCTCGGCGCTTTCCTCCAGTATTTTCATAATGGCGCCGCGCTGTTTTGTGTTTTTCAAAGCCGCCGTCCTCCCGACTTCCGTTTTCCGCTTCCGCGCCCGCGGGTACGGAAACGCGCAGATTTTTCCCGTGTCATTTGTATTTATTATACCCGCTGAACGGAAAAAATGCAATGAAGGAAGCGGCGGTGCCTTTCCCCCGCCCGCGCGTTCGTTTCCCGCGCCGCGGGCGGTTGCCGCTCCCGGATTTTTGATGTATAATAAAATGATTCTAAGCGATTATAAAATACCGGAGGTATCCCCATTGGGCGAAATATATTTTGACAATTCCTCCACCACAAAGGTGTGCCGCGAGGCCGCCGAAAAGGTGATGGAAACGATGACGCAAAACTACGGAAATCCGTCGAGCCTGCACGCGCTCGGCTTTGCGGCGGAACGGGAACAGAACGATGCGCGGGCCGCGGTGGCCGGCGTTCTCGGCGCAAGGCCGGAGGAAATCACCTTTACCTCCGGCGGAACGGAGAGCAACAATCTCGCGCTGTTCGGCGCGGCGGGCGCGCGGCGCAGGCGCGGCAGCCGGGTCGTCACCACCATGATCGAGCACCCGTCGGTGCTCAACGCGGCTAAGCAGCTGGAACGCGAGGGGTTCGACGTGGTGTTCCTGAAGCCCGACCAATGGGGCAACATTGGCCCCGAACAGGTTTTTGAGGCGGTCACGCCGGACACGATTTTAGTGAGCATGATGTGCGTGAACAACGAGGTCGGCTCCCTGCTCCCGATCGACGCCGTGCCGAAGGCCATTGCCGCGGCGAACGCGCCCGCGCTGTTCCATGTGGACGCCGTGCAGTCGTTCGGCAAGCTGCCGCTGCGCCCCGGCACGGCCGGGATCGACCTGATGAGCGTGAGCGCGCACAAAATCCACGGGCCGAAGGGCACGGGCGCGCTCTACATGAAAAAGGGCGTGCACATTGCGCCGCGCGTGTTCGGCGGCGGGCAGGAGCGAAACCTGCGCCCCGGCACGGAGGCAACGCCGCTGATCGCGGGCTTCGGCGCGGCGGTGAAGGCCCTGCCGGAGCCCCGGGCACAGCTTGACGCCATGCGCGAGCTGAACCGCTACTGCCGCGCCCGGCTCGCGGAGCTGAACGTGGCGTTCAACTCCCCGGAAAACGCCCTGCCGTATATCCTGAATTTTTCCGGCGGCGGAATCCGCAGCGAAACCATGCTGCACGGTCTTTCCGCCAAAAACATCTATGTTTCCTCCGGGTCGGCGTGCTCCAAGGGCAGCCCCAGCCATGTGCTGACCGCCATGGGGCTTGACCGCGGCCGCGTGGATTCCTCCCTGCGGCTCAGCTTTTCCCGGTTCAACACAAAAGAAGAAGTCGATATTTTCATTGAAGCGCTGAAGCGCTGCTTTTCGGAGCTGGCAAAAAGGGCATAATACTGATTATCATCATATTTAGGAGTAACAGAGAATGGACGAAGTCATACTGATCAAGCTGGGTGAAATGGTGCTCAAGGGGCTGAACCGCGGCAGCTTTGAAGCCGCGCTGCTCAAAAATATCCGCCGCAGGCTGCTCCCGCTGGGCGGGTTCGAGGTAAAATCCGCGCAGTCCACGGTTTATGTGATTCCGCGCGGGGGCGCGGACCTGGACGCTGCCGAGGAGCGCATTGCCAAAATATTCGGCATCATCGCGTTTTCCCGCGCGTGCGCCGTGGAAAAAAAGATGCCGGCGATTCTGGAGGCCGCGGGCGAATACCTGAAAAACGACCTGCTCGCCGCCAAGACCTTCAAGGTGGAGTCGAAACGCTCCGACAAGATTTTCCCGCTCCAGTCGCCGCAGATTTCCGCGCAGATGGGCGAATACCTGCTGGAAAAGTACCCGCACCTGCGCGTCGACGTGCATCACCCCGACCTTGTCGTCCGCGTGGAGATCCGGGACTTCGGCGCCTATGTGCACGGCCAGCCGCTGCGCGGCGCGGGCGGAATCCCCGCCGGCACGGGCGGGAAAGCGGCCGTGCTCATCAGCGGCGGAATCGACAGCCCCGTTGCGGCGTGGATGATGGCCAAGCGCGGCATCGAGCTCACCGCCGTCCATTTCGCAAGCCCGCCCTACACCAGCGAGCGCGCGGAGCAGAAGGTGGTGGACCTGCTTTCGCGGGTCAGCGAATATTCCGGCAGGATGACCATGTTCACCGTGCCGTTCGCCCATGTGCAGGAAGCCATTATGCAGCACTGCCCCGAAGAGCTGTTCACCCTGATCATGCGCAGCTTTATGATGCGCGTTTCGGAAAAAATCGCGGAACAGGAAGGCTGCGCCGCGATGATCACCGGCGAAAGCCTTGGGCAGGTGGCAAGCCAGACGCTGCCGGCGCTTGTCTGCACCGACGCGGCGGCGAACCTGCCGGTCCTGCGCCCGCTTATCGGCATGGATAAGCTTGAAATCATCAATATTTCCCGGAAAATCGACACGTTCGACATCTCCATCGAGCCTTACGAGGACTGCTGCACCGTGTTCACGCCCAAACATCCGCGCACCCGCCCCGTGCTTGCCGACCTTTTGGAGGCGGAACGGGCGCTTGACTGCGCGGCGCTGACGGAGGAATGCCTGAACGGCCTGAAGCTGACAAAAATTTACCCGGCCCGCTGACCGGGAACGGAGGAACCCGAATGAACGCTGAAATCATATCCGTGGGGACCGAGCTGCTGCTCGGGCACACCGTCAATACCGACGCGGCCTATGTTGCGCGGGAGCTTTCCGCCGCCGGCGTCAATCTGCTGTATTCCTGCACCGTGGGCGACAATCCCGGGCGGCTGAAGGAAACGCTGGAGGCCGCCCTGCGCCGCAGCGACGTGGTGATCACGACCGGGGGTCTCGGCCCCACGGGCGACGATTTGACCAAGGAAACCATCGCGGAGACCGCGGGCCGGGAGCTGGTGCTCCACCAGGAGAGCCTCGACCGCATCGTCGCCTATTTCCAGGGCCGGTCGCTGGGTGAAACGCAGAAAAAGCAGGCGTATTTGCCGGAAGGCTGCACCGTGTTCCCCAACGACCGGGGCACGGCGCCCGGCTGCGGATTTGAAACCGAATC
>JAAYUL010000052.1 GCA_012517675.1 Clostridiales bacterium
CGAATTCGCGCACCGCGTCCGCACAGCTGCGGCAGACGCGCACGTCCCCCTGCTTGAGCGCGACCCCCACGCGGCGGATGCCGTCGAGCACGTCGTTTTCGGCGGGCAGCACGCGGTACCTTCCGTGCCTGCGAATGGTCTCGATAAAGCTGGCGGCGGAGGGGTCCGCCGCGATCCACTCCACCGGGCGGTCGCCGCAGAGCGCCTCCAGCCCGGCGTAATGCTCCTCGTCCGTCCGCTGCGCACCGGCGCGGCGCGAATCGTAATAATATTCGTCCACACGGTACCACACGCCGTCTTTTTTGCCCCAAAGCCCGAAGGAAGAGGGGTTCACCGTGCCATAGTCGCACGAAACGGCGTAGCGTTCACAGCCGCGCGGCACGGCGCAGAACATGGCGTCCGTCATGAACGGGTACACCAGCCCCTGCGCCGCCACCCATTTCCCCAGCACGAACCGTTCGTAAAACGCGCCCGAGTACAGCCCGCGGTACCGCGCAAGGATCCGCGGGCTGAGCGACGGGTTGTCCTCCATGGTAAAATGCAGGTAAAGCGCGTTCTTCTGCTCCGCGTTCAGAATCCATTCGCGGTAAAACCAGTGCTGCGGATTTTCGGGGTTGCAGTTGAACCAGAATTTCGAGCCCTCCACCGAACAGCGGGCGAGCGCCTGCTCCACGAACGAGCGCGGCATAAGCGCCACCTCGTCGAACAGCACGCCGCACAGCGTGATGCCCTGAATCAGCGCGGAGGAGCCCTCGTCCCGGCCGCCGAACAGGTAAAACCGGTTTTCCGCGCCGCCGAAAGCGATGTCGATCCGGTTTTCCGCCGCGGAAAAGCGGCAGGAAAAGCCGGCCTCGGCAAGCGCGGGCAGCAGCGTGGTGACAAGGTTGCGCCGGAGCGAACGGATGGTTTTCCCGCACAGCGCGAACGACCGGCCCTGAAACCGGGAAAGCGCCCACGCGGCAAACGAAATGCCGAGGCAGAGTGTTTTCCCGCTGCGCACCGCGCCGTCGCAGATAACCGCGTCCCGCTCCGAAAACGGGCTGCCGGGGCACCACCAGCTGAGCGCCTGGAGCTGTTTTCTGGAAAAGGGCCTATACTCCATCCCCGTTCTCCCTCAGCGAACGCGCGCACTCCTGCAGGGTGGTGTAAAGCGGCAGCGCTTTCCCGTTCCCGCAGTCCATGGCCTCCAGGCATTGCAGCGCCTTGATGCGGTCGAAAAACTTGATTTCCATTCCGCCGCCCTTCGGCCGCTTGATTTCGGCAATGTTGTAAAGGTCCATTTTCCCCAGCTCCGGCAGGTTCGGCTCCTCCGCCAAAATCAGCCGCACCGCGTCGGCAATGGTGCCGAAGGCAAGCCTTTCGTACCCGCGGCGAATTCGTTTTCGGAATTTGTCCTCCGCCTGCGAATGTTCTTCCAAATTCAGGCCTCCTTTCACTGTTCCGGGTCCTGCCGCCCGGAATTTCCTTGCAGAAGGAAATTTTACGGATATTTCCTTGACAATTCCGTTTATGAGTGATATTGTATATATACGATATACACAATATATAAACTTGCGGCAAGAGGTGTGACTTTGGAAATCATCATCAGCAATTCCAGCGGCAAACCGATTTACGAGCAGATCACCGAACAGATCAAGAACAGCATCATGACCGGAGCGCTGTGCGAGGGGGACGCGCTGCCCTCCATGCGGCTGCTTGCAAAGGAGCTTCATATCAGCGTCATCACCACCAAGCGCGCCTACGAGGATCTGGAGCGCGAGGGATTTCTTGAAACGGTGGCCGGCAAGGGCAGCTTTGTCGCGCGCAGGAACGTGGAGCTGATCCGCGAAGAGCAGCTGCGCAAGGCGGAGTCCTGCCTGCAGAAAGCCGTCGGTATTGCGCGGGCGGGCGGCATTTCGCTCGCGGAGCTGCACGAAATGCTCGACCTGATCGGTTCCGACGAACCCTGACGGCAAAACAAACCCGATCATCTGATTGTTTTGGAGGCAATTATGGACCATGTAATTGAATTGAAAAACGTATGCAAGCATTACGCGCTTTTCGACCTGAAAAACGTGAGCTTTTCCGTTCCGGCGGGGAGCATCGTCGGTTTTATCGGCGAAAACGGCGCGGGCAAAACCACCACGATCAAGCTGATTCTGAATGAAATCCACCGCGATTCCGGTTCGATTCGGATTTTCGGCAGGGACAATGTCAGGGACGAGCGAAAAATCAAGGACCAGCTCGGCGTGGTCTTCGACGAAAGCTATTTCCACGGTGAATTCAAGGCAGGGGACATCGGTTTTATCCTGAAGCACATTTTCACCTCCTGGGATGAACCGCTTTACCAGCGCTACCTGCGGCAGTTCGATCTGCCCAAAGAAAAGCTGATCAAGGAATATTCCAAGGGCATGAAGATGAAGCTCTCCATCGCAAGCGCGCTGGCGCACCGCCCGCGCCTGCTGATTCTGGACGAAGCCACCAGCGGCCTCGACCCGGTCATCCGCAGCGACATTCTCGACCTTCTGCTCGATTTCATGCAGGACGAATCCCACGCCATTCTGTTTTCGTCGCACATCACGAGCGACCTGGAAAAGATCGCGGATTACATCACGTTTATCCACGAGGGAAAAATCGTGTTTGATCGCTCCAAGGACGATTTGATTTACCGCTGCGGCATTGTCAAATGCGGCGCTTCGGACTTTGCAAAAATCGACAGGCACGACCTGGTCCGCTGGCGCAGGGAAGAGACCGGCTGCCGGGCCCTGGTTGCGGAAAAGGACGCCTTCCGGCGGAAATATCCCGGCATTGTGGTCGACAACGCGTCCATCGATGAAATCATGCTTCTTTATGTAAAGGGGGAACAGCAATGATCGGACTGCTTCTGAAGGACCTGATTTATATGAGAAAGCAGGCAAAATACATGGCTCTTCTGATTGTTTTTTACCTTGTCATGTTTATTCAGATGAAAGACACCGCCGGAATCATCTCCATCATTTCCATGGTTGTCGTACTGCTTTCCACCATTCTTGTCATGAACTCCTTTGCCTACGACGAGCTTTCCAAATGGGACACCTATTCTCTTTCGCTGCCGGTGTCCAAAGCGGAAATCGTCCTGTGCAAATATCTCCTCACCGCTTTTCTGGCCGGCGCGGGCATTGCGGTTTCCATTCTGGTGGCGTTCGCCAAACAGCTGCTGAACACGGAAGCCTGGCTCGGCATTTACGGCGCGTTTGCCGCCGCGATGGTGCTGACCGGCATTCTGATTCCGCTGCTTTACAAATTCGGCGTACAGCGCGCCCGGATTTTGATCCTGGTGATCGTCATGCTCCCGACTGCCGGCTATTACCTGTTCCAAAACCTTTCCCTTCCCATGCCGGCCCCGGAAACGCTTGACCTTTTCCTCCGGCTCTCCCCCCTGCTGCTCGCCGCAGTGATCGCGGCTTCCTTTTTTGCATCCTGTAAAATTTTTCAGAAAAAAGAGCTTTAATTGATTTGACAGAAAACAGCCCTCCGCCGGTCAGCCTGCATGCACGGCTTTTCGGCGGAGGGCAATGTTGTTTTGTTTATCTCGTCACATAGTTTTTAATATGATATATAATCTTAATTAAAATAAAACTCAATTGCAATTCAGCGAGCCGTGTGATAGAATAGAAATATAACAAATGTTGAAAATCAATGAATTTTATTTGAAGAAGGGAACTCTCATGAACGACTATGCTGTCATAACGGATTCGTCCTGCGACCTTCCCGCCGATCTGGCGGAGGAACTGGAGCTAACCGTGCTTCCCCTGTCGCTGAACCTTGCGGGGAAGGAATATTACAATTATCTTGACGGTCATGAAATTTCCTTTGAGGACTTCTACCAGAATATACGCGAAGGGAAAGCCTGCACCACCTCCGCCGTCAACATGGAAGCGTTCGTTCAGGCGATGGAACCGATTCTGCAAAGCGGGAAGGACGTTTTGTGCATCGCGTTTTCCAGCGGACTGAGCAACACCTACAACGCCGCCAAGCTGGCCTGCGAAGAGCTGGCGCCGAAATATCCGGAGCGGAAGGTCTACGCGGTGGACACGCTCTGCGCTTCGCTGGGGGAGGGGCTGCTCGTGTACCTCGCCGTGCAGGAAAAACGCCGCGGCAAAAGCATCGACGAGCTGCGCGGCTGGCTGGAAAACACCAAGCTGCATCTGTGCCACTGGTTCACCGTGGAAGACCTGAACCATTTAAAGCGCGGCGGAAGGATTTCCGCGGCCACCGCGCTGATCGGCACCATGCTGAGCATCAAGCCCGTCCTTCATGTGGACGACGAAGGCCATCTGATCAACATGGGAAAGGTCCGCGGGCGGCGGGCGTCCCTGCTCGCCCTTGTCGACCACATGGAGGAAACGGCGGTCGACCCCGCTTCCCAGACCGTTTTCATCAGCCACGGCGACTGTCTGGAAGACGCCCGGTTTGTCGAGCAGGAGGTCCGGCGCCGCTTCGGCGTTCAAAACGTGCGGATCAATTACGTCGGCCCCGTGATCGGGGCGCATTCCGGCCCGGGGACCATCGCCCTGTTCTTTCTCGGCACGCACCGGTGACGGAAAAATCGCCGTTTCAAAAATAAAAATACCTTAAAAATCTTTTTATTGGATTTTGGTACTATAATTTCGGATTTTTGGCATATACTGGAATCAGAAAAGTTCCAAAGGATACATTCAGCCAATCAATCTTCCAACCGTCATTCCATATCATTCTGATATAAGACCCCGTATTCGAGCATGATTGTCCGGCGGATTCCTTTTTTCGCCGCTGATTGGAATCGATTCCGGTCCCGCGGTTTTTACAGGCCATCTCCATTTTCTGCTCAAAATACATAGACAAAAAGCACCGCCTCTGTTATCTCCACAGAGCGGTGCTTTTTGTTTTCTTTTTTAAACGGTTCCGCCGCAGACAGAACCGCGCGGCAGATTTTTCCCCCGTCATCCGGCTGTTTCCCGCGCCCTCTTCCGGGCCGACTCATACGCGGCTTTGGTTTCGCCGTCAAAGCAAACCATCGTCACCTCCCGGACAACCCGGGCGGTCTTGAGAAACACGGTGATTTCCCGCACGGCGATTTCCGCCGCGCGGTCGAGCGGAAACCGGTACACGCCCGTGCTGACGGAGGGAAAGGCCACCGTCCGGCAGCCGTTTTCCTCGGCAAGGCGCAGGCAGCTTCGGTAGCAGGAGGCAAGCATCGCGTCCTCACCGGAACGCCCGCCGCGCCAGATTGGCCCCGGCGTGTGGATCACGTGCTTTGCGGGCAGCCGGTAGCCCGCCGTGATTTTAGCCTGCCCGGTCGCACAGCCGTGCAGCGTCCGGCATTCCGCCAAAAGCTCCGGCCCCGCCGCGCGGTGGATGGCGCCGTCCACTCCGCCGCCGCCCAGCAGGGAGGTGTTCGCGGCGTTCACAATAGCGTCTGCCGCAACGGCCGTAATATCCCCCGCTATGATATGAAAGGCCACCCGCACCGATCCTCCCTTCGCCGCGCGCCGGATCTTCGCGGCTGAACCGCCTCCGGCGCGCTCTTTCCGAATCGAAAATCCCGCAATTCGCTCAATAGATTTTCCAGTACGCCGCGCTGTAGGGCGGCAGCTCGCTGCCGCCGCCGAAATCGTGCGGCTTGTCCGTCAGCAGGTCCATGGCGCGGCCCGCGTTGGCGTTGAAATGCGCCGTAAACGGCTCTCCATCGGCGTTGATCGCCACCAAAATGCGATCCTCCCCGCAGGTCCTTTCGAAAATGTACTGCCGGTTGGTGAGCAGCACCTTCCGGAATCCGCCGCGGGACAAAGCCTCTTCCTGTTTGTGAGCGGCGGCGCACCGGGCGATAAAGTTCGTCAGCCCGTTTTCCTCCGGCGCTTCAAAGAAGGGCCGCAGCGCGTTGTCCCCGTCCTCTTTTTTCCCTTTTGCCCCCCATTCGCTGCCGTAGTAAACGCAGGGGATGCCGGGCATGGCAAACATCAGCGCGTAAATCAGTTTCAGGTGCGCGGGGTTCGTGAGCAGGCTCGCCACGCGGGTAACGTCGTGATTGTCGACGAAATTCAGCGGATGGCTGCCCACATAACGGCGGTTGAACTGCTCCTCCAGCGTGGAATTGATCTCAAACAGGTTCATGTCGTTAAAGCTCGACCACAGCCCCTTGTAAGCCTGGTAATTGGTGACGCTGTGGAGCATGTCCCCGTTCATCAGGCGGCTGTAATCGCCGCTCAGCATTTCCCCCAGCAGGAAGAATCCGGGTTTGAGTCCGTCGCAGAATTCGCGCAGGCGCCGCATGAATTCGGGCGGCAGGCTGTAGGCCACGTCCAGCCGCAGGCCGTCAATGTCAAACTCCCGCACCCATCCCGCAATGCAGTCGAACAGGTGGCGCACCACGTCCTCGTTGTACAGGTTGAGCTTGACCAGCTCATAGTGGCCCTCCCATCCCTCATAGAACAGGCCGTCGTGGTAATTGTCGTCCCAGTCGAAGCGCAGGTTGGGGAACCAGCCGCAGTACGGGGAGTTCTCCCGGTTTCTCAGAACATCCTGAAACGCCCAGAAGCCCCGGCCCACATGGTTGAACACCCCGTCGAGCACGACCCGGATGCCCGCCTCGTGCAGCGCCCGGCAAACCTGCGCAAAATCCTCGTTGGTGCCCAGGCGGCAGTCCAGCGTGCGGTAATCCCGGGTGTCGTAGCCGTGCGTGTCGGACGAAAACACGGGGCAGAAATACACGGCGTCGGCCCCCGTCTTCCGAATATGCCCGATCCAGTCGGTCACCTTACGGATGCGGCCGACGGAAATGCCGTCGTTCTGCTGCGGCGCGCCGCAGAACCCCAGCGGATAAATCTGATAAAAAACACTGTCATACGCCCACATATCATTCACCATGCGGCGGTTCCAAAACGGCCGCCGCCCTTTCTCATCGTATCGATTTTATAATTTGAAAACGATTCCGCCGGTTTTCCGGCCGGACCCGGCAGCCCGCGCCTCTGAAGACTTCCCCGGCCGCAGACTACGGAATTTATTATAGCACTTTTGAGAAAAAATGGAAAGCACCAATATAATAAAACGCACCTCCCCCGCGGGAAGTGCGTTTCAGGCCGAAGCAATTATTCGTAGCGCAGCGCCTCGATCGGGTCGAGCGAAGCCGCCTTGTTGGCCGGGTAGTACCCGAAGAAAACGCCGATAAGCATGGAAAAGCCGACGCTGATCAGGATGACCGGAGCGGAAACCACAAGGGACGCTTTGAGCAGGTAAACCCCGACGGCGGCCAGCCCGATTCCGAACAGGACGCCGATGGCGCCGCCGATTACGCAGATGATGACCGACTCCACGATGAACTGCACGCGAATATAGCTGCTGCGGGCGCCGAGCGCCTTGCGCGTTCCGATTTCACGCGTGCGCTCCGTCACCGAAACCAGCATGATGTTCATCACTCCGATTCCCCCCACCAGAAGCGCGATTGCGGCAATCGCGGCGACCGCGACGGAAATGGTGTCGAGCATGGAGGTCGCGGAGGAGAGGATGCTTTCCATATTGATCACGGTGCATTTGTAGTTGCCGTTGTTCTGATACAGGTCGTTGAAGTACTTTTGGGTCTGCTCGGTGAACGCGGCCGTATCCACGTCCGACTTTGTTTTCACGGAAAAAGACTGGTAATTCTGATTGTCCGCGCCCACCTTGGCAACGCTGACCGGAATATAGAGCGGCGTGGTGATATCCTGATCCGACTGCGTCTGCGCGCCGATGATCATGGACGATTCCTCGTACCGGTACACGCCGACGATCAGGTAGGTATCGACCTCGTCGTCCCGATCCACATCGATTTCTTTCCCCAGCGGGTCCTCGCCGTTTTTGAACAGGTTGGAGACCATCCGGTCCGAAACCACCGCCACCCGGCGCATCCGGTCAACGTCCCTGTCGTTCAGGAAACGGCCCTTTTCCAGCGTGATATTATTGATGGAACGGTATCCGGCGCTCACGCCGGTGATGCCGACATTGGCGTAAAGGCGGCCGTCCCGGACCTTGCCGTCCCCAACGCTTTCCGTCAGTGAAATATCGGCGATCTGGCCGCTGTACCTCTCCTGAAATTTCTGAATCTGCTCCATGGAAATCAGGTCGCTGTCGTCTATCCTGCTCTGCGTCAGGTTTCCGCGCATGGTCGCCACGGTGTTGTCCTCCTGCTCCGGCACGACCGCAACGCGGATGTTGTTCGCCCCAAGAGCCGACATGGTGTCCGACACGCTGGCGGTCAGCGCGTTCCCGATGGAGACGATCGCAATGACCGAACCGATTCCGATGATAATCCCCAGCATGGTCAGCAGGGAGCGGACCTTGTTGGATTTGAGCCCCGCCACCGCGAGCAAAATATTCTCCTTTAAAAACATCCGCTCACCGCCCTTCCGCCGCGCGCGGCGCGCCCGGCTGGTCCGAAACGATCCGGCCGTCCCGGATCGTGATGATCCGGTCGGTCTCCGCCGCAAGCTCCCGGTTATGGGTGATCAGAACAACGGTTTTCCCGTCCTCCCTGTGCACCCGGTGAAACAGGTCCATCACCATGCGCCCGGTCGCGGAATCCAGCGCTCCGGTGGGCTCGTCCGCCAGAATGATGGCCGGGTCGTTGGCAAGCGCCCGCGCAATGGCGACGCGCTGCTTCTGCCCGCCGGAAAGCTCGCTGGGCAGGTGGTCCATGCGGTCCCCCATCTCCACCAACTCCATCAGCTCCTTTGCGCGGCGGGAGCGCGCGCGTCCGTCCATCCCGGCGTAAAGCATGGGGAGCTCCACGTTTTTCAGCGCGCTGCTGCGGGGGATCAGGTTAAAGGTCTGGAACACAAACCCGATTTTGCGGTTCCGCACGTCGGACATGTCGTTCTCCGACATCCGGGAAACATCGATTCCGTCCAGCAGGTATTCGCCGCCGGTCGGGCGGTCCAGTACGCCGATCATGTTCATCAGCGTGCTTTTGCCCGAACCGGAAACGCCCACAATGGAAACAAAATCCCCTTCCCGCACGGTAAAGCTGACGTCCTTGATAATGTGAAGCTCATTCGGAGTGCCGATGTAAAAATTCTTCACAATATGCTTCATCTCAATAATATTTCCGCCCATCGCGCACCTCTTACAGCTTCAGCGCGGAGCCGGCCGTGATATTGTCGGGGTTGCCGACCACCTGGAGCCCGTCCTTCAGGCCGCTGCCTGAAATTTCAATCGAAATGTCGGTTTCCAGCCCGGTGGAAACCGGCTGCTCCCTGGCCCTGAGCACGCCCTTCTCATCCTTTTCCGCAATCAGGACATAGGCGCTTCCGTCGTCCTTGTGCAGCACCGCGTCATACGGCACGGAATAGACGTTTGACTTTTCGGAAAGGACGATGCTCAGCCGGGCCTTCATGCCGATTTTCAGGCGCGGGTCCTGCTTTTCGATTTTGACTTCCGCCGTGTAGGTCACGCTGCCGCTCCCTTCCGTGCCCTGCGTTGCGGCGGGCGCCACGCTGGAAACCACCGCGGCGATCTCGTCGTCCCCGGTGGCGTCGGTCTTCAAAACGGCTTTCTTTCCGGCCTTCACCCCGTCCACGTCGTATTCCCTGATTTCCGCGCTCACCATGAGGCTCGAGGTATCCTGAATGGTGAATAGGACCCCGGTCACCGGCGCGCCGGCCACCGCCCCGCACGCGGTCACGGTCCCGGCTGCCGGCGCGGTGATCGTAGCCATTTTCAGGTTCTGCCGCAGCTTGTCCAGGTTGTCCTGCTGGGTGCGGTCGCTCGCTTTCAGCGCCGCGGCGTCATAATTGTTTTTGAGCGTCTTCAAGTCCTGGGAAACCTTGTTTTTCGTGAACGCCAGCGTTGTATTCGCCTTGTCATACGCGGACTGCGCCGCGTCCAGCGCCGCCTGATTGTGATCCTTCTCATATTTCGCCTCGGCGGCGTCCAGTGCCTGCCGCGCGGAAACGAGCGCGTCGTTCGCGTTCACCAGATCCATGTTGAGGTTGTTGTTGTAAAGGTACAGCGCGTTTTCATAATCCGATTTCGCCTTTTGCAGGGTAAGCGCCGCACTCTGCCGCGCGTTGTCCGCCGCGTTCTGCGCGTCCTCAATGTCGCTTTCCAGCGTCGCGGTGTCCAGCACGGCAAGCACCTGCCCGGCCTTGACCGTATCGCCGACCTTCACTTTGACCTCTTTCACGGGGTAATTCAGCGTGGTGTAAACATTCCGGCTGGCATTGCTTTTCACTTCGCCGGACACGCTCACCGTATCCCGCAGGCTTCCCTTTTTCAGCGCCGTCACCGAAACCTGCGCCGCGGCGTTCCTTTTTTCCGCCGCGCGCGAGCAGGAATACAAAGTCCCCGCGAGCACAAGAACCACGATCACCAGCGCGATGATTTTTTTCCGTGTAAACCCGGTCCTTTTCTTTTCTTTCATTCCGTACCGCCCCCTGATTCTGATATAAACGCAGCATAAAACAAGTTGTTCCATTTATTAATTATTAACTTTATTAATTAAACATTATACGCAGATGCCCGTCCCGATTCTTGAACAAAGTATGAATTTTCCCGCGGCTGCGAAATTTTTGTTTTTCCCCGCGCAAAACCGGAGCCGGAGCGGGTCAAAAGAACCGGTTGATGTTTTTCACCAATTAAAAGCCTGCGTCATACCTTATATCATCAGGATAATTTTTCAGGGGAATCCGCACGCAAACAGGTCCGCAAAAAGGGGTGGTACGTTTGGACGCGCTCAGGGTTCGGGGGATCGAAGAAACATACCAGGCGGAAAACGGGGAAATCACCGCGCTGGAGCACATCAGCTTTGAAATGCAAAAGGGGGAATTCCTCAGCATCGTGGGGCCGAGCGGCTGCGGAAAATCCACCCTGCTTTCCGTGATTGCGGGGCTTCTGCGCCCGTCCGCCGGCGAAATTTTCGTAAACGGTGAAAAAATCACGGGAATCTCGCCGCACATCGGCTACATGCTCCAGCGCGACAACCTGCTGGACTGGCGGACGATCTACAAAAACGTCCTGTTCGGGCTTGAGGTGCGGAAAATGAAAACTCCCGAAACGCTGGAGCGCGCGGTTTCCCTGCTGAAGACCTACGGCCTTTATGAGTTCCGCGACAAATACCCCGCCCAGCTTTCGGGCGGAATGCGCCAGCGGGCCGCGCTGATCCGCACGCTGGCCATCAACCCCGACATCCTGCTGCTGGACGAAGCCTTTTCCGCGCTGGACTACCAGACGCGGCTGGAGGTAACGGAGGACGTTCACCGCATTCTGAAGCAGGAAAACGTGACCACCCTCATGGTGACGCACGACATTCCCGAAAGCATCAGCATGGGCGACAGGATCATGATCCTGTCGCCGCGCCCGGGGCGGATCCGCGAAATCATCCCCGTCGAATTCGAAGACCCGGCGCGCACGCCCCTGAGCTGCCGCAACAGCCCCAAGTTCGGCAGATATTTCGACCACATATGGAAAGAGCTGGCGTCCGATGGAAAATAAACCGACCCTGTCGACCGAAAGAGAATCCTACCTGAAAAAAAAGAAGAAGCGGAACCGCATGGTGCGCGTCTGCCAGGTCGGCATTCTGCTCCTTTTCCTCGCCCAGTGGGAAATCACCGCGCGCCTCGGGTGGATCGACCCCTTTATCCTGAGCCAGCCCTCGCGCGTCTGGAACACCTTTCTGACCATGATGCAGAACGGCCTGCCGATGCACATCGGCGTCACGGTTTACGAAACGCTCGTCGGGTTCCTTCTGGGGGCGGTTTTCGGCACCCTTTTCGCCGTCATCCTCTGGTGGAGCGGGTTCATTTCAAAGGTGAGCGAGCCGTATCTGGTCGTGCTGAACAGCCTGCCCAAAATTGCGCTCGGCCCCGTCATTATTGTGCTGGTCGGCGCGGGCACCAAGGCCATTGTCTTCATGGCGCTCGCCATTTCACTGATCGTCACGGTGATGGAAATGCTCAACGGCTTCCGCGGCACGAACCGGGAATATATCCGCATGGCGCAGACGTTCGGCGCGAACAAGCGCCAGATTTTCACAAAGATCGTGTTCCCGTACAACATTTCCACCCTGTTCAACTCCCTGAAAATCAACATCGGCCTTTCGCTTGTGGGCGTAATCGCCGGGGAGTTCCTGGTTTCCAGAGCGGGGCTCGGTTACCTGATCGTTTACGGCGGCCAGGTTTTCAAGCTGGACCTGGTCATGGCGAGCGTCATCATCCTCGCCGTGGTCGCGGCGCTGATGTACGAAGCGGTCGTTCTGCTGCAAAAGCTGGTCCTGCACTGGTACGGCCACTGATTTCCGCGCAGGGCCGCGGGCCCCGCGGCCAAGCTACGAAAGGGGTATTTGCATGAAAAAAAAGCTGAAAATCCTTGCGGCGGCGCTCTGCCTTTCCCTGCTGGTCTGCCTGCCGGCCGGCTGCTCCGGCGGCGCGGGCGGCGGAACAACCCGGGTGCGGCTCTGCGAGGTGACACACTCGATCTTCTACGCGCCGCAGTACGCGGCGATCAACCTCGGTTACTTTGCCGAGGAGGGCATCAACCTTCAGCTTTCCAGCGGGGAAGGCGCCGACAAGGTAATGTCCGCCGTGCTTTCCAACAACGCCGACGTCGGGTTCGCCGGGCCGGAGGCCTCCATCTATGTTTACAACGAGGGCAAAACCGACAACACGAAGGTTTTCGCCCTGCTGACCCAGCGCGACGGCTCCTTCCTGGTGGGCCGCAGGCCCGACCCGGATTTCACCTGGGAGAAGGTCCGGGGCAAAACGATCCTCCCCGGGCGCAAGGGCGGCGTTCCGTATATGACGCTGGAGTACGTCCTGCGCAAAAACAAAATCGACCCGGAGAAGGACGTCCGGCTTGACAACAGCATTCAGTTCGCGCTGATGGCCGGGGCGTTCACCAACGGAACGGGCGACTATGTCACGTTGTTCGAGCCCACGGCCTCCATGCTGGAAGCGCAGGGCAAAGGCTATATTGTCGCCTCCGTGGGAACGGAAAGCGGCGAAATCAGCTACACCGCGTACTTTGCGAAGAAAAGCTTTCTGCAACAGAACGGCGGCACCGCGGAGCGGTTCACAAAAGCGATTTACAAAGGGCAGAAATGGGTCGCTTCCCACAGTGCGGAGGAAATTGCGAAATGCATTGCGCCCTCTTTCCCGGGCACCGACCCCAAGCTGCTCGCCACCGTGGCGCGGCGCTATAAGGACATCAGGGCGTGGAGCCCGGACCCGGTGCTCGGGCCGGAGGGATTCGCCCGCCTGCAAACCGTAATGACACAGGCCGGCGAGCTGAAGCGCGCCGTTCCGTACGGCAGCGTGGTGACGACCGATTACGCGAAAAAGGCGATGGACGCGCTGAAATAAAATTTTCCCTGTGAAAAAGCAACGCTCCGGGCCTGCCTGTGCCGAAGCGTTGCTTTTTATAAAATATTGTTGTAAAGAAAAAGGATATCGTGTAAAATGGATTAAAAACCTGTTCTCATAAGGGAAAAATGCCGTCTCAACGGCATTGCAGCGATGAGAACGGGTTCTAAGATTTTCGGGTATCGATCCGAAATGATATCGGCAAACGGGGTGTATGCTTTGAATAAGATTATTTTAAGCGCGGACAGCACCTGCGACCTTGACGCCACACTGCGCATGCGCTACCATGTGAACGAATATCCGCTTCATGTCCTGCTGGGCAAGGGCGAATATCAGGACGGCGTCAATATCACCGCGGACGAAATATACGACGCTTACCGCCGGTATCACATCCTGCCCACAACGGCGGCGGTCAACGTGGGCGAATACGTTACCTACTTCAAAAACTGGGCGGAGGCGGGGTACTCCGTCATTCATTTCAACCTGGGCTCCGGTCTTTCCTCGTCCTACCAGAACTGCTGTATTGCGGCGAAAGCGTACCCCAGCGTGTACCCGGTGGATTCCTGCAACCTTTCCACCGGAATCGGGCTGCTGGTTCTGGAGGCCGCCGACCGGATTGCGGCCGGAATGGAGGCGGAGCAGATCGTGCGGGAGGTCTGCGCGCTGCGCGCGCACGTTCATGCCAGCTTTATTCTGGACACGCTGGAATTTCTCCACGCGGGCGGACGCTGCTCGGCGCTCGCCGCGCTGGGCGCGAATTTTCTGAACATCAAGCCCTGCATCGAGGTGGACAACACCAGCGGAAAAATGAACGTGGGCAAAAAATACCGCGGCCCTCTGGAGCGGGTCCTGCCGCAGTATGCCGCGGACAAGCTGGCCGGGCGCGGGGACCTGAAAAACGGCCGGGTCTTCATCACGCACTCCGGCATTGCGCAGGAAAAAATCGACCTCGTCAAAAATACGATCCGGCGGTGCGCCGACTTCAGAGAAATTTACGTCACCCGCGCGGGCAGCACCATCTCCTCGCACTGCGGGCCGAACACGCTCGGCGTTCTGTTCATGACAAAGTAAGCGCCCCCGATCATGCCCTTAGGATTCTCTCAGCAGCAGGACGGCGCAACGGACCAGCCAGACATCCACGGCGACCGCCACAATCAGGGCAAACACGCTCAATCCCGAAAACGGCTGACCGATCAAAAAGAGAGCGGCCGCGCAAACGGAATACAGGGAATTGAGGGACAAGGCGGCGCAGGCCGCGTATTTCCCAAAAGCCGGATTATTTCGAATGGCCGCGTAAGAGCCGATCGGCACCAGACCGATTGCAATCATCGCCGGATGAAGATACCCGCCGAAAATGCCGAACATTTTATCCGGAAGCTTTCGTGTGTATAAATTGATTGCGGAAACAGCGCAGAGAACCCCCCCAGAACGGAAGAAACCGGTTTTTCCGTTTTATCCTCATTCCCTATGCGGACGGAGAAGACGGTGCCTCCGTTTTTCTTTCTCCGCAAATTTTTTCCGCCATGCCGGAACCACACACCACAGATTCAGCATAGAAAATATTTCCAGTATTGTCAATAAAAAATCACGATTCGGAATTGAAATTTGATTCGTTCCGCGCGGCGCTTCGGAACAGAAGGTACAGATTGATGTGAAAGAGATTCCGTTTCTTTCCCCAACCCAGGCCCATACGGGTAGCGGCATGGTACATTCCGCTGAAGCTCCGTGTATCGCTGTGATTCTTCAGCAGCTCAGCATAGACCCCGTCCCAGCCATACCGTGCATATGCTTTGGTGAACGCCTGTCGTATGGCCTCCTCTTCTGTCTCCGAATGTTGTCTGGGATGATGGTTTGGCCTGTGTGAATGCTCCCG
>JAAYUL010000053.1 GCA_012517675.1 Clostridiales bacterium
AAAACAGATGAACCTTTCCGGTCATCTGTTTGTTCTTTTAATGAGAGATATGCTCCAGTCCCTGGGTCAGTATCCTATAGACATGATCATCGTCCAGTGAATAAAGACTTGTCTTTCCGTCTTTTCGCACCTTTGTCCAGGCTTTTTCCCCGTTTCTCGAGACATTCTCATACACCGCCTGAAGATCCTTCTGAGCGGCTTTTTCCAGTGCTTTCAATTGGGAGAAGTCGTTGTGCTGATACACGTCTCTGACCTTTTTGTCGGTCAGCAAAAGGGGAATTTTGTCCATGCTGATTTCGCCGTGCTGGGGGGTGGAGGAGACGGCCAAGTTGGAATATATGCTGCGGTATTTCGGCAGTTCCCTGTGGGCGGGGCCGACAATTTCGACATCACGCAGGAAGCTTGGCAACACGCCGGGGTCAACATACGCCGTTGTTTTTTCCATGTGTCTTTTCCTTTCTGTACGTCAAAAATTATGATTCACCTGAAAAATATTATGCCCGGACAAAGACGATTATTTCAATCCTTGTTCATTTATTTACCGGAATTTTCCATGAGATGTCAGGCCTCGTTTCAAAAGTCAGAGGGCGGGTCTGTTTCGGCTGACATTACACCGCCCGGCGTCCAAAATGTTCGGAATACGGAACGGATTCCCGCGTTTTTTTTTGTTCTGTACGGTTTTATCTTGAAAATCAGTCGCTTTTTATTGATCGAATAAGGCTTAAAACGGCAGGAATTTTATGGAATAATAAACGCGAAAATGACGGTACGGACTTTTTAAAATTCGAATCGTTGGCGGACAATCCTCAAAGAAAAAGGAAAAATTTGTATTGACAAATGCAAAAAATATCATATAATAAAAGTGTTGTAAATTTATAACAGAATTATAAAATTTAATATATTTAACAGGGGAGCTCATGTTATGGGCTGAGAAAGGGCTGTTAAGCACCTGACTCTTATAACTTGATCGGAGTAATGTCCGCGTAGGGAAGGTTACATGCTGAAGCGCATCTGTCTCTACAGATGTGCTTTTAATTTTTTGAAAAGGAATGAAGACAAAGTGTATTTGGAAGATACGAAAATTTCAGAAGCCATCATCAACACCTATAAGAGCAAGCTGGAGACAATTTTGCATTCGGATGTAATTATTGTGGGGGGAGGCCCTTCCGGGTTGGTTGCCGCCGGTTGTCTTGCGAAAGCCGGAGTCAAGACAACCCTTTTGGATCGCAAGCTCAGCATCGGCGGTGGAATGTGGGGCGGCGGGATGATGATGAATGAAATCGTCATCCAAAATAGTGCCAGACACATTTTTGATGATTTTAAAATCAGGTATAAAGAATATGCCCCGAATTATTATACGGCCGACTCCATTGAATGCGTTTCTTCGCTGACCTTGCATGCGGTACAGGCTGGAGCTCGAATATTCAATTTGATTTCAGTGGAAGATGTCATCGTGAAAGAGAAACAAGTAAAAGGCTTGGTGATCAATTGGTCAACGGTGGAAATGGCTAAATTGCCGATTGACCCGCTGATGATTGAATCAAAGTATGTTCTTGATGCCACGGGGCATGACGCTTCGGTTGTCAGCAAATTAGTTCACCGGCTGGGCAATGTTTTAAGCACTCCCAACGGGACCTTGGAAGGCGAAAAACCGATGTGGGCCGAACGCGGGGAAGAACAGGTAATTCAAAACACCCGAGAAGCTTATCCCGGCCTTTATGTATGCGGGATGGCTGCAAATGCAACCTTTGGCGGTCAGAGAATGGGACCGATTTTTGGCGGCATGCTGCTTTCCGGGGAAAAAGTTGCTCAGGAATTAGTCAGCCGGCTAAACAAATAAGAATTTCCCATTAGGCTTCGTTTGAAAACCAAAGGACCGGTCTGTTTCGGCTGAAACTGCACCGCCCGGCGTCCGCAATGCTCGCAGGGACCTGCTTTGCCTGCTGTCTCTCCTGCTTTTGCTGTGGGCCGTCCTCTTTTTTCTCCTTCAAGCCGGGTCCTGAGATCAGAAAGACCGCCGTCCAAGCTTTGGGCGGCGGCCTCTGTCATACCTATTTATAAGATCGTCTTCCGGAAAACAGCCATGGAAAGAACCAGGCAGAGCACGGCGGCCGCCAGCGTAAGGCAGACGGCGGGCATCATGGCGCCGACTGCCACGGTTCCGGCAATGATCTGCATGTTTTTCGCGGCGAGGGACACAGGGTTCCATTTTTCCGCCGCGGGGAACAGGTTGGCCAGAAGCAGAATGCCGATGAAAGCGGCCGTGAGAATCAGCCCGCCGAAGCCGCCCCGGACAAGCGCGCCGGCCAGCAGGATAAAGGCCAGCAGGAGCGCCCCGAACAGCCAAAGGCAGAACACGGAAAACAGAAGATGCTCCACCTGCGCGTTGCGGAACAGGTATGAAGTGTATCCGTAAGCGGAGGCGCAGGAAACGGCGAGCGAAACCGTCCACAGCGCGAGCGAAACCGTGTATTTTGCCAGAATCACGGTATTGCGGGAAAGCCCCTTGGTCAGGATAGGAATCAGCGTGCCCTTCGCGATTTCTCCCGAAAGCATGCCGCTGAATACCAGAAGAAGCACCACAATCCCCATTTGCGTCAGGTTTTTGAAAAGCTGGGCGTAGGCGTCGATGGCCGTGGGTGTGGGTACGGTGATGGTCACGCCCTCCATATTCATGCCGGAAAAAATATCCGGCATCAGTTTCGCAGCCAGCGGGCTCATCATGCCGAACAGGAAAAATACCGCAGGCAGAAGGAGCGCCCTGTAAGTGCGGAGGCTTTCCATCCACTCTTTTTTTACAAACGCATGGTAACCTTTCATTTCACCGCCTCCAAAAAAAGATTTTCAAGGGCGGGCTCCATGACTTCATATTTCAGCACCGCCGCCTGCTGGTCCGCAAGAAAGGCCAGAAGCTCCCGCCCGTCTTCCCGGTAGCTGGAAAGATGCGCCGTAACGGTGCGCCCGTCGCACTCCGACCGGTGGATGAACGGAAGCCGGCGGAGTTTTTCGCAGAGCGCGGCGGTCTGCGCTTCCGTCATGTCGAATTCCATGCGCACGGCGTCGCGCCGGTAACTGTTTTTCAGCTCGGCCAGCTCGCCGCAAAGCGTCAGCTTTCCGCCGTCCAGCACACCGATCCGGTCGCAGACGCGCTCCACGTCCGCAAGGATGTGGGTGGAAAACACGACGGTCGTCCGTTCCCTGACCGCGGAGAGAATGCCGAGCACCTCCCTGCGGCCGACCGGGTCGAGCGCGGAGGTGGGTTCGTCGCAGATCAGCAGGCGCGGCTCGTTCAAAAGCGCCTGCGCAATGCCGAGCCGCTGCCGCATCCCACGGGAAAACCCGTGGATTCTGCGGTTGGCGTCCTCCAGGCCGACGAGCTCCAGCAGCTCTGCGGAGCGTTCCCGGATTCTTCCGGCGCTCATTCCGGTGACCTCCCCGCATAACCGAAGGTATTCCCGCGGGGTCATGTATCCGTAAAATTCGGGGACATCCGGAAGGTAGCCGACATACCGGTTGGTTTTCGTATCGCCGAAGCAAACCTCCTCCCCGCAGACCGTAATGGTTCCGCCGGAAGCGTTCAGCAGGCCGAGAATCAGCTTCATGGCGGTCGTTTTCCCGGCGCCGTTTTTTCCGATGAACCCGAAAACGCTGTGCTCCGGGACGGAAAAGGTGAGGTCGTTCAGCACCTTCAGGCCGCCGAATTGCTTTTTAACGTGTTCCAGCGTCAGAATGTTCATCAGTCGTCACTCCTGCCCATCGTAAAATACAGGATCGGCCCGATAATCTCAACCAGCAGCACAATGGCGACCCACATGGCGCGGTTCCCAAACCGGTAATTTTTATGTTTGAGCACATGCACCAGAGCGGCGGCGGCCAAAATCATCTCGACCGCGAGCAGCGGGATCAGAAACGGCAGGTATTCCATAATTTGTTCCATAACGGTTCCTCCTAAATTGATTCAATTCTGCGGACAATGCGTTCGTACCTTTCGTCGCCTTCCAACGCCTGGAACGGGGGATAGTTCAGCACCGCGTCTTTCAGGGACTGCCGGATTGCCTCGTCGCTCCGCGGCGGCGCGGCCCCAAGGTCCATGGATTCAAACAGGTCGTCGATCTGGTCGAATAGCCCGCCGCTTTTGAGCGAAAGCGGAAACAGGCCGGGGCTGCACACGATTTTCGCATATTCCTCCAGGTTGTCCAGCGCTTTTTCCCGGTTTCCGGCGTTCAGGAACAGGTATGCGGCGTTCAGGCGCAGGGTGGCGGTTTGCGTGGGGCACAGGGTGTCCAGACGGAAGGCCTTCACCATTTGCAGCGTGGGTTCCATCCACTGCTCCATTTTCTCCGGTTCATGCACATACAGTGCCAGCAGGCTGGGTACCGCGCCCAGAATGCCGTTCAGGTCCAGATAAATGCTGCTTTGCAGCAGACTTCTTGACCGAGATTCGTTTCCGTTCATCTGATAGGCCGTTGCGAGCAGGACCCGCGTGGAAATCGGGCTTTCCACAGCGTCGTCCAGCAGGTCGATCACTTTATCCGGTTCCCGCAGCATCACATGGCCCATTGCCCTCAGGTGAAGCGCCTGCCTGGCCAGGCTCGCGTTGGGGCTGGTCTCTTCCACCCGGCGGAACAGGTTCATCGCTTCCCGGATGATTTCGGCCTTGCGTTCCGGGCTGAGTTCCCCGGCGGTATGCGCGTTGTTCAGATACAGCAGCCCCATGTGAAACAGAAGCGGGCAGCAGGAGTAGTACTGCCGGACATAGCCGCGGCATTGTTCGTAAGTCCGCTCAAACCCGTTTTTGGCGAAAGAGTCTGAAAGCTTTTTGTAAAGGGCGCGGATTTCATCCCTTGTCATCTGCGGCCGGTAGTCCAGCAGCGAATCGACGCTGATGCCGAAATAGGAAGCGATCACGGGAAGAAGCGCAATGTCTGGGCAGCTTTGCCCGGATTCCCATTTGGAAACGGCGGGCTTGGAGACGCCCAGATACTCCGCAAGCTCCTCCTGCGTCAGCCCGTTTTCCCTTCGCTTTGCCGCGATGACCGAGCCGATCCGAATGCTTTTCAAGTTTCTCACCTCACTTGAATTATACCGCGCCGCACGGAAAAAACAATGGAAACGTCATCAACTTTAGTAAAATAAATTAACTGAAAGTTAACTTACAGGGGCGGCAAATCCGCCGTTCATGACGGTGCGGAAAAGGACAGGCAACATGCAATAGCAAAAAACTATGCGTATGTATAAAAACTCCGAATTAGTTATATGAAGCGTTTGATGATATAATCTCCCTATCACCTGTTCAGTACGGTAAAGGAGAATTTAATGATGGATACATCGGTAGTTGGTTTCCCGAGAATTGGCGCCCTGCGCGAACTGAAATTCGCGGAGGAGAGATATTGGAAAGGACAAAAACAAGAGGCGGACTTGCTTGAGGCCGCGAAAGAACTTCGTCGGAAGCATTGGCTGCTGCAAAAAAACAGCGGCATCGATTGGATTCCGGCCAATGATTTTTCGCTTTACGATAATATGCTGGATACCGCCGTGATGCTGAACGCGGTTCCGGAAAGATACCGCGCGCTGCGGCTGGACGGTCTGGACGAATATTTTGCCATGGCGCGGGGGTATCAGGGGGAAAAAGGCGATGTTCACGCCCTGTCGATGAAAAAATGGTTTAATACGAATTACCATTACATGGTACCGGAGCTGGAGGACAGTGCCGCCATCACTCTGAACGGAACCAAAGTCCTGAGTGAGTTTGAGGAAGCAAAAGCGCTGGGCCTTCGGACAAAACCGGTCGTTGTCGGTCCTTTTACTTTTTTAAAGCTGGCAAAATTTACGGGGAAAAAGACGCCTGCTGATTTTGCCGAGCCCGTGGCCGCGGCTTATGCCGCCCTGCTGCGGGAGCTGGACCGGGCGGGTGCGCAGTGGGTGCAGCTTGACGAGCCTTCTTTGGTCACGGACCTGACTGCGGACGAAATTGCCCTGTTTGAGCAGCTTTACCGCGATATTTTAAACGCCAAGGGCCATGTAAAGGTACTGTGCCAAACCTATTTCGGAGATATCCGGGATTGCTATGAGGCGGTCGCCGGCCTTGATTTCGACGGAATCGGCCTTGATTTTGTGGAAGGGGATGAAACCCTTTCCCTTGTCACCCAAAAGGGATTCCCGGACGGGAAGACGCTGTTCGCCGGCGTCGTCAACGGCAAAAACATCTGGCGCAACCATTATGAAAAAACCGTCCAAACTGTAAAAATACTGATGAAATATACCGAACGGATTATAATCGGGACTTCCTGTTCTCTGCTTCATGTTCCGTTTACACTGGAAAACGAAACAAAGCTGGATGCGGGCCGCAAAAAACACTTCGCGTTTGCGGTCGAAAAGCTCGGGGAGCTCGCGGAGCTGAAATCCCTGCTGGACAGCGCCAATCCCGCGGAAGGACCCGCGTATCTTGCAAACGCAGCGTTGTTCCGTTCGCCGCGTCTCGCCGCGGACCGCGCGGCCGGCAAACAGGTGAACCGGCTGACCGAAGACGATTTTACCCGGAAGCCGGATTTCGCGCGGCGCGAAAAGATTCAAAAGGCGGAATTTAAGCTCCCCCTGCTGCCGACCACGACGATCGGCTCTTTCCCGCAGACAGCGGAGGTTCGGAACAACCGCGCGGAATATAAAAGAGGCGAAATTTCGGAGCAGGCTTACGTTGCGGCAAACAAAAAAATGATCGCGGACTGCATTCGCCTGCAGGAGGACATCGGGCTGGACGTGCTGGTCCACGGCGAATTTGAGCGCAACGACATGGTGGAATATTTCGGGGAACAGCTGGACGGTTTCCTGTTCATGGAAAAAGCATGGGTGCAGTCCTATGGAACGCGCTGCGTCAAGCCCCCGGTGATCTGGGGCGACGTTGCGCGCCGGCAGCCCATGACCGTTTCCTACGCGGTGTATGCGCAAAGCCTGACGGAAAAGCCGGTGAAGGGGATGCTGACCGGCCCCGTTACCATTCTGAACTGGTCTTTCCCAAGAGAGGACGTCCCTTTGAAGGAAAGCGCTTATCAGATCGCTCTGGCCATCCGGGAAGAGGTGCTGGACCTGGAGGCGAACGGGATCCGGATGATCCAGATCGACGAGGCCGCGCTCCGCGAAAAGCTCCCCCTGCGGAAGGCGGACTGGCATCCGAAATATCTCGACTGGGCCATTCCGGCGTTTCGGCTGGTCCACAGCGGCGTCAAACCTGAAACGCAAATCCACACGCACATGTGTTACAGCGAATTCAATGATATTATCAGAGACATTGACGCCATGGACGCCGATGTCATCACCTTTGAAGCGTCACGCTCCGATTTGACCATTATCGACGCGCTGAACCGGTGCGGGTTCCGAACCGAGGTGGGCCCGGGCGTTTACGACATTCATTCCCCCAGAATCCCTACGGAGGAAGAGATCGAAAAAGCGCTTCGCACCATGCTGAAAAAGCTGCCCGGGGAAAAACTCTGGGTCAACCCCGACTGCGGCCTGAAAACCAGAGGAAATGCCGAAACCGAACCGAGTTTGCGCAACATGGTGCGGGCTGCCGAAACCATTCGAAAGGAATTATGATGCGGACTTCCCAATTATTTCAAAATAAAACCGTGTTCTCTTTTGAGGTTTTTCCGCCCAGAAGGGAATCTCCCGTTGAAACGATTTATAAAACATTGTACGAATTGAACGGGCTGTCGCCTGATTTTATCAGCGTTACCTGCGGAGCAGGGGGGAACGGCGGCAGTGATACGGTGCGGATTGCTTCCGAAATCAAGAAAAAATACGGAAAAGAAGGGGTCGCCCATCTTCCGGGGATGAATCTTTCCAGGGAAGAGGTTCTGAAAACGCTCCAAAATCTTCTGGAAAACGGCATTGAAAATATCCTTGCGCTGAGGGGGGACCCCGTGCCCGGCGCCGCGCCCCGGTCGGATTTTAAGCACGCGTGCGATCTGGTTGCCTTTATCCGGGAACACGGCGATTTTAACCTGATCGGCGCCTGCTATCCCGAGGGACATACGGAATCCGCCGATTTGGCTTCCGACATTCGTTATTTAAAAGACAAGGTGGACGCGGGCGTCGGCCATCTGATTTCACAGCTGTTTTTTGACAACCGGTCTTTCTACTCTTTTTTGGAGCGGGCGTCGGCGGCCGGGATCGGGGTGCCTGTGCAGGCGGGCATCATGCCGGTCACGAACAAGAAACAGATCGAGCGGATGGTGACGCTTTGCGGTGCAACGCTTCCCCAAAAATTCCGTAAAATAATGGAAAAATACCAGGATAATCCGATTGCGCTGCGGGACGCCGGCATTGCGTACGCGATCGACCAGATTGTGGATTTGATCGCGCAGGGAGTGGACGGAATCCATTTGTATACCATGAACAATTCCTATGTCGCCTCCAAAATCAGCGCGGCGGTTTCCAGTCAGCTTTCCTGAAGGGTCCGGAACGGCCTAACCGAGTTCGCCCGGTTAGGCCGTGCTTTTTGCTATGACAGGATTTCAAATCCATACTGGAGGACAAACGCTTTCAAATGGTCGATGTACTCCCGGGCGGCGGCGCTCAAGGCGGCTTTGGAATTGACGATCCAGCCGATCAGCATTTTTTCATCCGACGCAAGCGGTACGGATACGATTTCATTTCCGTTCAGGTCCGTGCTCAGAACGCCCGTGCAAATGGTGTATCCGTTCAGGCCGATCAGTAGATTGAACAGTGTCGCCCGGTCGCTGACGTGAATGCTTTTTTTGTGGTACACCGTGCTTAAAATTTCTTCGGAAAAATAAAAAGAATTGTATTCCCCCTGCTCGAACGAAAGACACGGATAATCTTCCAAATCCTCCAGCGTCACAAGGCTTTTCGCCGCAAGGGGATTGTTTGAGCTGACAAAAACATGCGGCCGCGCTTCGAAAAGGGGATGAAACGACAACCGGTTCTCTTTGAGGATTTTTGTCAAAACGCCTTTGTTGAAAGCGTTCAGGTACAGAATCCCGATTTCGCTTCGCATATTGCCGACGTCCTGAATGATGTCATAAGTCCGTGTCTCGCGCAGTGTGAATTCATATTCTTCCGAACAGCTTTTTTTAACAAGCTCGACAAACGCATTTACACAAAATGCATAGTGCTGCGTGGAAATGCTGCATTGCTGTCTCGACGGCCGTTTCCCTTTGTAGCGCTGCTCCAAAAGCTCCGCCTGTTCCATTACCTGCCGGGAGTAGGACAGAAATTCCGCGCCGTCCACGGTCAGCGTGATTCCTTTTGCGGTGCGGTAAAAAATTTCAATTCCCAGCTCTTTTTCCAGGTCTTTCAGAGCGTTCGAAAGGCTGGGCTGGGTGATATAAAGCTGTCTGGCGGCTTCGGTGATCGAACCGTACTCCACAATTTTCACCATATACCTGAGCTGTTGAAGCGTCATCGGATTGATTCTCCCTCGTTGTTCACTTTCATTAATCATATTGTATACGTTTGCGGCGGAGAAAACAACAGACGGTCCGGGTCCCGAAGCGTTCCTTTGCGCAAAGCGGGGGAACGCTTCGCCTTTCGTGCCCCTTGGTTGCCGGGAGCCGCGGCCGCCGTGTTTTTGCCCCGGTGAAGCGATTGTGATCACCCCCGGAAACGGCAAACGGGCTCACAGCTGCTTATTTCATTCCCTGAATGAGAAAGATCCCGGCGAAAGCCGGGATCTTTCCATGGACCGCGATGAACGCGGAGTTTTCAGAAGTTTCAAGAACAGCGGTCAACCGACCGGATGGCATCAGGCGGAAGCGTTATTCGTCCTGCAGCGCAGCGTAGCCTTCTTCGCCCGTTCTGACCTTAATGACGTTTTTCACATCGAAAATAAAGATCTTACCATCGCCGACGTTTCCGGTGTAAAGCGCTTCTTTCACCGTTTTTACAACCAGATCGACGGGAACCTTGCTGACGATGATGTCCACCTTGACTTTGGGCAGAAGCTTGGTTTCAATCGGAACTCCTCTGTACATCTGAGGATTTCCTTTCTGCATCCCGTAACCGTAAACATTCATGACCGTGAGGCCCGTAACGCCAATTTTATCGAGCGCCGCCTGTAAAGCCGCAAAACGGCTCTGGTTGGTCAAAATGGTGATTTTCGTCATTGGTGAATTGGGCTTCGCTTTGTTCACAACAGGAACGGCAACTTCCGGCGGAACAGCTGCGGGAGCTTTGGCGCTGAAATAAGGAACATTTCCAACATCCAATGTGGGAACGGTAATCATAAAGTCCGCGTAGCTGCTGGCAATGCCGTGCTCCGTAAGATCAAGGCCGGTAATCTCTTCTTCGGCAGAGGCGCGCAGGCCGTTGGTCGCTTTGATAATGCTGAACAGAACGGTCACGGTGACAGCGGTCCAGACGATGATGGCGGCAATGCCGATCGCCTGAATGCCAAGCTGCTGAAAGCCGCCGCCGTAAAACAGGCCGTTCACGCTCGATTTCGGCGCGGACGTGGTGGCAAAAAGGCCGACCGACAAACCGCCCCAGATTCCGTTGATGCCGTGAACGGCGACGGCGCCGACCGGGTCGTCCACATGAAGCTTTTTGTCGATCAATTCAACCGCGATCACAATGAGAACACCGGCAACGGCGCCGATGACGGCTGCCCCCAACGCGTCGACATTGGCACAGGGAGCCGTAATGGCAACCAAACCGGCCAGCGAGCCGTTCAGGGACATGGAAACGTCCGGCTTGCCGTTTTTGACCCAGGTGAAAATCATGGCCACAACCGTTGCAACGGCGGGAGCGATTGTCGTCGTAAGGAACACGGAACCGAGCTGCTCAACGCTTAAGGCCGCCGCTCCGTTAAACCCGTACCAGCCAAACCAGAGAATGAAAACGCCTAACGCGCCGAGTGTGATGGAATGACCGGGAATCGCGCGGGAAACCTTTTTCCCGGTTTTGGGGTCGATGGAGTATTTTCCGATACGCGGGCCAAGGAAGATTGCTCCGATCAGGGCCATAATCCCGCCGACCATATGAATCGCGGTAGAACCGGCAAAATCAATGTAGCCCAGCTTGTATAACCAGCCGTTTGGATTCCAGATCCACCCCGCCTCGATCGGGTAAATGATCAGGCTGATTACGGCGCTGTAAATGCAATACGCTGAAAATTTGGTTCGTTCCGCCATCGCTCCGGAAACAATCGTAGCCGCAGTGGCGCAGAACACGAGGTTAAAAACAAAGCTGGAGAAATCGAATTTGGCGAAGTTTGTAAAAATCTGAAAATCCGGGATCCCCACTACTCCGAAGAAGTAGTTTTGAGACATCATCAGGCTGAACCCGAGAAGCATGAAAACGACGGTTCCAATACAAAAATCCATCAGGTTTTTCATGATGATGTTGCTGGCGTTTTTCGCGCGGGTGAACCCTGTTTCCACCATTGCGAAGCCGCACTGCATAAAAAATACCAGCGCTGCGCCAATTAAAAACCATACCGAGAATACTGTACCTTCCATTGCGTTCCCTCCTAAAATAAAAAATGGTGCAACCTCTCGAAAGAAGTTGCACCATTGCTGGCTCTATTATATTACGAATCATTTTATTTGTCAATTGTTTTTTGTAAGCGTCCGGTGCCGAGTGATTCCAGAATAAAGCGGAATAAGACAAACCGTTCTTCCGGCGTAAGCCGGAGGATTCCGAACGGCGCGCCGCCTGCCGGTTTTACCGACCATATTTTCCGAAGGAGCCGGTCCGCTTTTGCGCGAATCGGCACGCAATGGATCGGTCGGAAAATTACGGCTTAGACAACCATTGGGGGCGATGGTATAATGGGATAGTAATTTTATGCCGGCTTTGACAAAACGGAAAAACGTTTTAATGGAGGAATGGTTTTGTATACGTTGCTGCTTGCGGATGATGAATTTTATACCAGACAGGGGATTCTTCATGAAATCGATTGGGAAGGGATTGGTATTGATCGAATCATTGAAGCGGACGACGGGATAAACGCGCTGAAAAAAGTGGAACAGGTTGCCCCGGACCTGGCCCTGCTGGATGTAAGAATGCCGAGGATGGACGGAATTCAGCGTGCCGGCAGACTGCGGGTCCAGCATCCCGACTGCGTGATTATTTTTATCAGCGGATATTCGGACAAGGAATACCTTCGTTCGGCCATTCGGCTTCAGGCCCTGCAGTACGTGGACAAACCGATCGATAACAAACAGCTGTACGAGACCCTGCGGGAAGCGGTGAAAAGCTGTGCGGAAAAGAAAAGCAAGAAGAAGGAAATGCAGGGGAAGAGCCGCGCCGCGCTGGCCTGCGCCCTGACGCGCCCGCTGAACGACGGCACTGCGCCGGCCCGCGCGCTGGAATGCACCGGGCTGAAGGAGGATGATTTTGCGAGTGCCGTGACCTTCCTGGTAAAAATTTTGTTCGGCGCGGATGACGGCTACGACAGAAAAAAGTCCGCGCAGGACGCCGTTGCGTCCCTTCTCCTCCGGGATTTGCCTGTTCCCGGTTTCCAAATCATCGCAGGAATGCTGAATGAGCAGATTTTTGTGGCGCATGTGTTTTCCGGCGGTAAAAAAGTGGATCACGCCCGCCTGGAAGGGCTTTTGTCGGAGCTGTCCGCTTCTCTGCGGAACGTTCCTCATTTCATCGCTGCGGGGATTTCGGTAAACGGCATGCAAAATGTTTTCCGGTCTTATCAGGCGGCTGTCATCAGCTTACAGCATAATTTTTACAAAGGAATCGGTTCGGTCACCTTTTACGACGGGACCGAACGGCCCGCCTACTCCCTGAAGCAGGGGGAACTGGACAGCTTTGAACAGGAGATCCAGCGCATGGACAGGGCCGCGGCTCACGCTTTCCTGAATCGCCTCACGGCCGGCTTTCAGGCCAGCTCTGGTGCAATCCCGGGGAATGTGAAGGAAACTTATTATCAGCTTACCCTCAAGCTTGCCAATATTGCAAAGAAGAAGCATATTGCCTGTTCTGTTACGCAGGACAACCGGCATCCGCTGTGGGAAACCGTATCGGCGGTGCATACCCTCAAGGAACTGCATGGTTTTGTTTGGAAGCTGATGGTGGACTATTTTGACGCGGCGTCCGGGCAGGGCGGCCGGAACAGCACGATTTGCGCGGTGGAAAGCTATATTGCGGATTCCTATGCGGACCCGGATTTGTCCGTGGGGAAAATTGCGGACAAATTTCGCTTGACCCCTGCGTATCTCTGTCAGATTTTCAAAAGGGAAAAGGGCGTGACCATCAACCGGTATATTACCGGCTGCCGGCTGGAACGGGCCAAAGCGGATTTGGGAGACGTCAGCCTGAAAATTTCGGATATCGCATTCCGGTCCGGTTACCGGGACAACAATTATTTTACGAAACTGTTCCGTCAGCATGTTGGAATGACCCCGACGGAATATCGGGAGGAATTGCTGAAATGATTCGTATTTTCAGGCGCTTTGTCCATTTTTATAAATATGATCTCAGCTTTTTTCTAAAACTGCTGTTTTCCTATGTGGTTATTATTATTCTGCCGATGCTGGCCTTTTCCCTGTCGATCAATTCGCAGATCAGCCGGGTGCTGGAAAGCCAGCTGGAATATTCGGCCAGCCAGAATTTCAAGCAGACGGAAATGTCGCTGAACAACACGATCCGAAACTACGACACCCTGCTGCTCTCCATCAGCAAATCCGAATTGTTTTCAACGATTGAGAAAAAGCAGGGAGCCGCCTATACCGTGAATGAACAGGTCAATGACCGGAACGCGCTGGAAAAAATGATCTATAGCTTTATCGGTCTCAATCAATGCTCCGTCAAAGTGTATTTTGATAACAAATTTACCTCTTTCACCAACGGGCAGAATTTTTTCAATTACCGGCAGGTTAAGGACCAGGAGTGGTACCGCACCTTTACGAAGCTGTTTCAGGAGCAGGGGGAAACCGTATTTCTCTGCCCGCCTTCCTCTCTCCCGGAAAATTCGGAAAAGAGCCAGAACGCAAAGATCCTCTCGATTGCCCGGGTCATTTCGGATCCGGAAAATTACAGGGATTATATTGGGCTGCTGCGCCTGAATTTCAGTAAAAGCACCATCGACGATATTTTGGAACAGAATGATGTGTTCCGCGGCAGCCTGACCTGTATGGTCAGCGAGGAAGGAGCGCTGCTTTCCTCCAATCAGAATTACGCAGCCGATCCGGTGGAGCTTTCCAGCCTGACGAACGACGCTTCTCTGTACGACGGCGACGCATGGGGACGCATTCGAATCAATGGAAAGGATTGTTTCGCGAAAATCACCAAGGTGGGCGGTTATCGGCTGAATCTTGTCACCATTATCCCGGAAGAGGGGATTCTGGAGGAATGTTCCCATATTCACCACATGATTTTTGCCCTCCTTTTGATTTTATGTTCGCTCGCCTTCCTGATTGCACTCCTGGTTTCCTCCTCGTTCAATCGCCGACTTGCCCTGCTTGCCGGCACGATGAATCAGGTGCAGAATGGAAAGCTGCTTCCGCTTCACGCAAGGCACGGCCGCGATGAAATCGGCCGGCTGGCCGACAGCTACAACTATATGATCGAGCAAATGCACGAAATGATCAAGGAAACCTACCGGAACGGTCAAAAGCTCAAGGCGTACGAGCTGGATGTGCTGCAGGCGCAGATCAATCCGCATTTCCTGTACAACACGCTGGACATGATCAACTGGTTTGCCGGGGAAAATATGAACGATAAGATCCGGAAAGCGGTTCAATCCATCGCGACCTACTATAAGCTCAGCCTGAGCAGCGGAAAGACAAAAATCCCGATCAAAGACGAGATTTCCCATGTTTCGGCATACATGCAGCTGCAAAACATGCGGTACATGGACCGGCTGCATTTCGTGGTGAGGGTTCCGGAGGAAATTCAGGATTATGTGATTCTGAAAACGACCCTGCAGCCTATTGTGGAAAATTCCATTTCCCACGGGATCATGGAAAAAGAGGATAAGGAAGGGACGATTGAAATCCGGGCCGAAATTTCAGACGGAGATATCGTTATCGCGGTCACGGACGACGGGGTGGGAATGACGCCGCAGCGAATCGCGGAAATTGAAGCGGGGACGATCGTGCGGAAAACAGGGAGCGGATTTGGACTGAGTAATGTCAACACAAGGCTGAAAATTTACTATGGCAGGCAGTATGGACTGGGGTATCGCAGCAGCCCCGGTGCCGGCACGACGGTGATTGTAAAAATCGCGGCTGAAAAAGACAAGGAGTCACTCCCGAATAACCCGGAAGAATAGCCTGAGATTGGGCGAAGTCGATTCTGCCGCCCCAATCGATTGCTTGTTTCGATGCGAAAATTGATATTCAATACAGGAAGAGGTCCAGCGGGCACATTGCCGCTGGACCATCCCTTTTTTATGCTTTTTTGCGCCTTGCTATAAAAAGTTACTATAAATCCATAAATCTTGCTACTCGTATTTAGTGATATTACGTTATAATAAATTCTGGAAAATCTCATCCGTCCAATACATAACGGAAGAAAATCAGAGGCCTCTGATACTTTTCATATCAGACTTAAGGAGGTATGGCGCATGAAAAAAACAAACACCGCCCCGCCGTCAAATGCGATCAACAATAAATCCCTGTGGAAAAAAATCGTGGATTGCAGGCTGATGCTGTTGATGCTGCTGCCGGCGGTGATCTACGTCGTGATTTTTTGCTACATTCCAATGGGAGGAATTGTAATTGCCTTTAAAAATTACAACTACACCGATGGAATCTTTAACAGCCCGTGGGTCGGCCTTGACAATTTTAAATATATGATTATTTCCAACAAGCTGTGGCCGCTGACCCGCAATACGCTGCTGTACAACCTGGCGTTTATTTCGATCGGGACGGTTTTTCAACTGGTACTGGCCGTCTTTTTAAGTGAAATGAATTTGAAATGGGTGAAAAAATTCGCTCAGTCCAGCATGCTGCTGCCGTACTTCATTTCCTGGGTCGTGGTTTCCTCCATCATGCTGAATATTTTTGGGTACGAAAACGGCGTGGTCAACAACATTCTGAATCTTCTTCACATGCAGCCCATAGACGTTTATTCCAACGCCAAAACATGGCCGATTGTCATGATCGTTCTGAATCAGTGGAAAAACGCCGGGTACGGTTCCATCATTTATATGGCCGCCATTATGGGAATCGATCAGTCGATTTACGAGGCGGCGGATATCGACGGGGCCAGCATATGGGAGAGAATACGGTATATTACGCTGCCGTCCGTAAAACCTACGGTCATCA
>JAAYUL010000054.1 GCA_012517675.1 Clostridiales bacterium
CGCCGAACGCCGGGCGGGTCATCATCAGGTTTTTGCTGCCGTCGTCCGCAACTTCCAGCTTGGTGCAGTCCGCGGTCAGGCCCGTTTTCACCCTTGCGGAAACGCGCGGCGCAAGGTCGCGGCCGATTGCGGTGGCGCCGTAAAGGACGACCGCCGGTTTATATTTTTCAATGATATGGTACATGCAGTGCGTGTACGGTTCGGTGGTATAGGTTTCCAGCGCCTGATTGTCCACCAGGATGATTTTGTCCGCGCCGTAACGCGCAAGCTCGCCGCAAAGCCCTTTCACCTGATAGCCGAGCAGGACCGCGGTCACTTCCGTCTCCATGCTCTTCGCAAGCTCCCGCGCCTTGCCGAGAAGCTCGAACGAAACGCCGGCGATCTTACCGTCAACCTGCTGAACAAATACAAAAATGCCCTTATATTCCTGATTATCCATGCTGCTCACCACTTTCAACTATATAATGAATTTTTCTCTGAGCTTTTCCAGCATATAATCCGCGGATTCTTCCGGGTCCAGCGTGACAAGCTGGCCGGCTGCCTTCAAGCTCTTTGTGAACGTCTTCCAGACTCTGGTCGGCGAGCCTTTCAGCCCGATTGCGGCATCGTCCACTTGAATGTCCGCGCGGGTCAGGATCTTGACCTGCTTTTCGCGGTAAGCGTCGAAAATACCGCCGGGGGTCATGTAGCGGGGAACGTTCAATTCGGACAAAGCGGTGATCAGGCAAGGCATGTTCACCTTGATGATATGGTAGCAGTCTTCATACTGGCGTTTTACGGTCACCTCGCGGCCGTTGACATGAATGTCCTCCGCGTAGCTGACATTCGGAATGCCGAGGTGCTCCGCGATCTGCGGGCCGACCTGTGCGGTGTCGCCGTCGATGGCCTGACGCCCGGTGATGATCATATCGAATTCCATCGTTTTCAGCGCGGCCGCGATGGTGGTGGAGGTCGCGAGCGTGTCGGCGCCGCCGAACGCGCGGTCCGTTACCAGAATGGCTTCGTCCGCGCCCATGGCGAGCGCTTCGCGCAGGGCCGCGTCCGCCTGCGGCGGGCCCATGGAAAGGACGGTAACATGCGCGCCCTGCGAATCCTTCAGGCGGAGCGCCGCTTCCAGGCCCGCTTTGTCGTCCGGGTTAATAATGCTGGGAACGCCCTCGCGGATCAGGGTGCCGGTAACCGGGTCCAGCTTGACTTCATTGGTATTCGGAACCTGCTTGATGCAAACTACGATTTTCAAAAACTGTCACTCCTTCTGGGCTTTTCAGCAATTAAAGTTCATTCGCGGAGATTACCATGCGCTGCACTTCACTGGTGCCTTCATAGATTTCGGTGATCTTCGCGTCGCGCATCATGCGCTCGACAGGGTATTCCCTGGTGTAGCCGTATCCGCCGTGGAGCTGAACCGCCTTTGTGGTAACTTCCATTGCAGTCTCAGCCGCGAAAAGCTTTGCCATTGCGGCTTCTTCCGAAAAGCGCTTTTTGGTGTCCTTTGCGATTGCCGCGCGGTACACCAGCAGCTGCGCCGCCTTGATTTTGGTTGCCATGTCGGCAATCTGGAACTGTGTGTTCTGGAATTTGGCAAGCGGCCTTCCGAACTGCTTTCTTTCCTTCACATATTTCACGGTTTCTTCAAAAGCGCCTTCCGCAATGCCCAGCGCCTGAGCCGCAATGCCGATGCGGCCGCCGTCCAGCGTCTGCATGGCAATGCCGAAGCCCTTGCCTTCCGCGCCCAGCAGGTTTTCTTTTGGTACAATGCAGTTTTCAAAAATCAGTTCCGTGGTGGAAGAACCGCGGATTCCCATTTTCTTTTCCTTCGTGCCGATGCTGAAGCCCGGGAAGTTCTTTTCCACGATAAACGCGGAAATCCCCTTTGTTCCCTTGCTCTTGTCCGTCATGGCAAACACGATGTAGGTGTCGGCCTTGCCGCCGTTCGTAATAAATATTTTGCTGCCGTTGAGGACGTAGTGGTCGCCGTCCAAAACCGCTTTGCTCTGCTGGCCGGAAGCATCCGTACCGGCGTTCGGCTCCGTCAGGGCAAACGCGCCGAGGTATTCGCCCGTCGTCAGCTTGGGCAGATATTTTGCTTTTTGCTCCGGTGTTCCAAACTTTTTAATCGGGTCGGTACCGAGCGATGTATGAGCGGAAACAATAACGCCGGTGGTGGCGCAGACCTTGGAAAGCTCCTCCACGCACAGCACATAGGCGAGCGTGTCGCAGCCCTGGCCGCCGTATTCCTTCGGCATGGGGATTCCCATAAAGCCGTATTTCGCCATTTTTTCCACCGTTTCCTGCGGGAAACGTTCCGTTTCGTCAACTTCCTGGGCCAGCGGCTTTACTTCGGTTTCCGCAAACTCTCTGAACAGGGTGCGGGCCATTTCATGTTCTTTGCTAAGTACGAAATCCATACTCGTTCCTCCAAATTAAAATTTACACCGAAAAGCGGTTACCTGGTGTAATCAAAAAATCCCTTGCCGGTTTTTCTGCCTAACAGTCCTCCGCGAACCATCTTTTTCAGCAGGGGATGAGGACGGTATTTGCTGTCGCCGGTTTCCGCCTGAAGCACTTCCATAATGGCAAGCACAACGTCAAGGCCGATCAGGTCGCCCAGGGCGAGGGGTCCCATGGGATGATTGGCGCCGAGCTTCATGGCGGTGTCGATATCTTCAGCGGAAGCCACGCCGTCGGCGTAGATTCCGATCGCCTCGTTGATCATGGGGATCAGAATGCGGTTGACCACAAAGCCCGCGGCTTCGTTGACCTGCACGGGGGTCTTGCCGATTTCCACCGCGATGGCCTTGATTTTTTCCACGTTTTCCGCCGGGGTGTTGATGCCCGCGATGACCTCGACCAGCTTCATGACAGGCGCGGGGTTGAAAAAGTGCATGCCGACAACGGGGCGGTCAAGGCCCTGCCCGATTTCCGTAATGGAGAGGGACGAGGTGTTGGTCGCGAACATGGCGTCCGCTTTGCAGATTCCCTGCAGCTCCTTGAACAGCTCCTTCTTCAGCTGCATGTTTTCCAGAGCGGCTTCCACCACAAGGTCGCAGTCGGAAACGATTTCCTTGGTTCCGGTGGTGATTTTGGAAAGAATGGCGTCGGCTTTCGCCTGCTCCATTTTGCCTTTTCCAACCAGCCTGTTCAGGCCCTTGGCGATTTTCGCCTTGCCGCCCGCTGCGAATTCCTCATTGATATCGCAAAGCTTTACGGAATAGCCTTCCGTCTGGGCAAATGCCTGCGCGATGCCGGAGCCCATGGTTCCTGCGCCAATTACACCAACAATCATGATAATCCTCCTGATTCTGACATTATTATTTGTTTACAAACGGATCGGGTTTGCGTTTCTCACAGAACGCGGTCATTGCGTTTTTCTGGTCTTCGGTCTCAAAACAGCCGCCAAACTGCTCGGACTCAATGGCCACGGCGGAATCAATGTCCACCTGCAGGCCTTCGTTGACCGCCTTTTTGCAGGCGCGCACGGCAATCGGGGCGTTGCGGGCAATCTTTCCGGCCAGCTTCAGAGCTTCCTCCATCAGCTGATCCGCCGGATAGACCGCGTTTACAAGGCCGAGGGCCAGCGCTTCGGCCGCCTTCACCTTGCCGCAGGTGTACAGCATTTCCTTCGCCTTGCCGACGCCGATCGTGCGGGCCAGGCGCTGCGTGCCGCCGAACCCGGGGGTGATGCCGAGGCCGGCTTCCGGCTGGGCAAACACCGCGTTTTCAGAAGCGATGCGGATGTCGCAGCTCAGGGAAAGCTCACAGCCGCCGCCGAGCGCAAAACCGTTTACCGCCGCGACCACCGGGATCGGGAACGTTTCGATTTTACGGAATACGGCGTTGCCCTTTTCCCCAAAGGCTCTGCCTTCCGCTTTGGTCAGGCCGCTCATCTCGCCAATGTCCGCCCCGGCCACAAACGCCTTCTCCCCCGCGCCCGTAATGATCAGGCAGCGGGTTTCGTCCATCGGGATTTCATTCAGCGCCTGATCCAGCTCGGCAAGGACCTCGCTGTTCAGCGCGTTCAGCGCCTTGGGGCGGTCAATGGTCAGAACACCGATCAAATCCTTCTGTTCATATTGAATATAGTTCATTGTCCGCAGTTTCCTTTCTGTCGCTTATTCGCCCATTTTCACAATGGAGGAAACGCCCATGCCGCCGCCGACGCACAGCGTGGCCAGGCCGAGTTTGGAATTTCTGCGCTTCATTTCGTACAGGAGAGTGACGAGGATCCGGCAGCCGGAAGCGCCGACGGGGTGGCCGAGCGCAATGGCGCCGCCGTTCACGTTGAGCTTGGAGGTGTCGAGATTCAGCAGCTTGATCACGGCGAGAGACTGTGCGGCAAACGCTTCGTTCGCCTCGATCAGGTCCATATCGTCAAGCGACATGCCGGTTTTTTCCATGATCTTCTTGGTGCTGTAGGCGGGGCCGACGCCCATGATCGCGGGGTCGACACCGGCGGACTGACCGGCGATCCAGGTTGCCATCGGGGTCACGCCGAGCTCCTTCGCCTTTTCCTCGCTCATCACAACGATTGCCGCGGCGCCGTCGTTGATGCCCGAAGCATTGGCGGCGGTCACGGTGCCGTCCGGCTTAAAGGCGGGCCTCAGCTTTGCAATGCCCGCTGCGGTGACGCCGGCACGGGGGCCTTCGTCCTTCTCGAACATCACGGTTTCCTTTTTGATTTTTACCGGCACGGGAACGATTTCTTCCGTGAACTTGCCTTCCGCCTGTGCCTTTTCGCATTTCTGCTGGCTGTTTGCCGCGAATTCATCCTGCATTTCGCGGGTAATGCCGTATTTTTCCGCAACGTTTTCCGCGGTGATTCCCATGTGATAATTGTTGGACGCTTCCCACAGGCCATCCTTGATCATGGTGTCGATCAGCTTCCCGTCGTTCATGCGGTAGCCGTAGCGCGCCTTGTCCAACGCGAACGGAGCAGCCGACATATTTTCCATGCCGCCCGCAACAATAATGTCCGCTTCGCCCGCTTCGATCAGAGCGGCGGCCATGTTGACGGCCTTCAGCCCGGAACCGCAGACGTTGTTCAGCGTAAGGGCGGGAACTTCATTCGGAATGCCTGCCTTTAATGCGGCCTGACGCGCAACGTTCTGGCCAAGACCGGCCTGAATCACGCAGCCCATCATCACTTCGTCCACCTGCTCCGGGGAAACATGCGCGCGGTTCAGCGCTTCCTTGATCACAATGCTGCCGAGCGTAACCGCCGGAACATTGGTCAGGGCGCCCCCCATTTTGCCGATTGCGGTACGTACCGCGCCTGCCAGAACAATTTTCTTTGCCATAGTTGATTTCCTCCTGTCATTTTTAGTCATGCGAAATTTGGCTGAACAAAATACCGAACTTATTGGGTACATGTTAAATATATCACAATCTTTTGTGAGAAGCAATACCCCAAGTAAAAATTTATTATTTTTTAGCAATTATTACAAAGCGGACCGATTGGAATAGGTCAAAATCAGCCCGGCTTTTTCCTGCCGCTTCCTCATTAAAATCAAAGGATTTTTAGTTCTTTTATACAAAACCCCCGCACCGTAAGGCGGGGGGGTTTTGGGGGCCGGTTCTTTTCGAAAGTGCGCTTCATGCTCCCGGAGAGGGCCGACCGAAAAAAAGAGCCCGAACGCAAACAGCATTCGGACTCGGCGCGCTGGAGCTACTGGTCCGACTCGAACGGACGACCTGCGCATTACGAATGCGCTGCTCTACCAACTGAGCCACAGTAGCATAAAAATGAACCAGCTTTGTTATTATACAAAATTCACATGTTCCCGTCAATAGTCTCGAAATAAAAACTTTTCAAATTCCGCGTTTTTATTCCATCGGACCGTGAATAATAATCACGCAACAGCAGTGATTTCCCGAATCAATTATATAATCGGATAAGTGTTTCTTTTTTGAATATCGAGGGAAGGGCGATGGAATTGTAATGAAAATATGCATTAACGAAAGGCTGCGGGAACTGCGGGTCAAAAGCGGATACACCCAGTATCAGATCGCAAAAATATTGAGCATCGACCGTTCAACTTACTCGTATTACGAAATCGGCAAAACAATGCCGGACATCACCGTGCTGCTTAAGCTTTCAAAAATTTTCAACCTGCCGATCAACGAGCTGCTGGAAGACGAGGTATCACCGGAAAACATCGCGGACAGCGGAATAAAATCCCATTATTATCACAGTAAAAAAAACGCCAGCCACATTTATGAGCTCTCCGGCAGGGAAAAGGATCTGGTGGGCGCGTTCCGGGTCTGCAGCAGCGAAGAGCAGGATAAAATTTTGGAATTCATTCAGGAACAAACATCCTTTAAAGGTAAAATCAACGATTAATGATTGAATCCGTTTTGCCGTTATGGTAGAATAAAGAAAGAAAATCATGATGAAGTCAAAGCAGAACATCCAGCAATGGAATTTGCTTTGGCTTTTTTATAAGCCGCGGAATCAGGAGGCGTTCGGAATGGATTTTGATGCATTTTC
>JAAYUL010000055.1 GCA_012517675.1 Clostridiales bacterium
ACCAGCGGGGAAATAAACAGGGCGATCATGACCGGAACATGGCTTGCCAGCGTGAACGACGCCGGGCCCACGATAATTTTCGGGAAAAACATCGGGATAATAATCGCGATGGCAATCAACAGCGCCGCGATGATCATTTTGATCAATCCATTTTCTCGTTTCATATTCTACGCTCTCCAATTTTATGTATTGACACATGTCTTTACACATGTCAATAGCTATTGTAAAAGGAAAACGCGGGTTTGTCAAGTGCTATGAACGGGAAAATAAAATTCCCTGTTCGCCCAAAAGCTTGAGCACCCTGCGGTAGTCCTCCTCCGACCGGCAGAAAACGGTGTGAAGATGCACCCCGTCCGTCAGGTCGCAAAGAGGGGAAGCGTTGTCCCTGGACAGCTTTTCCAGAAAGCTGTCCGCGTCGTAGCGGGAAAAAATGTGCAGCTGGCCCGAAATCTGGCCGTAAACCGGGTGCTCCACAATCACGTCGATCAGGCCGCAGCCGTTGTCCACAATGGTGTAAAGCTCCTGCGCAAGCCGTTCCGTTCCGTGCCTGCACGCAATGGTGTGCCGGATTTCCCGCGGGTCCGCGGATTCATCGCCGAGGATGTAGCCGCGCGGCGTTGCGGATATTTTTTCGTTGGCAGCCCGCAGCAGGGCGATGTCGCCCACAATCACCTGCCTGCTCACATGAAAGCGCGCGGCAATCGCGCCGGCGCTCACCGGCTGGCTGCTCTGTTTTAAAATTTCCAGTATTTCCTGTCTTCTCCGAAACGCATCCAACTGACTCTCCTCCGTTTCTTCGCTTTTTATCATACCACAAATCCGTGCCGTATCAAAGAAAAACGCACCGGAACACCGGTGCGCAAACGGAACAATCACTGCTGTCGGGCGGGCGTTCCCGCCGGTTCCGGCTTTGGGGAGATGACGGCAATCAGAAGCAGCATGATCCCGACGCCGAGCACAAGGTCGCCGACGCTGATGAAAGCGCCGAACCCGCGGACGGGAACCGGGATAATATCCGCAAGGAAATAAAGATTCGCCCGGCCCTGCACAATAAAATAATTGGCCCTGCGGGCATACACGGCCTGCGCGGTCATTCCGGGAAACATGGCGAGCGCTGCGGCGGATACCGGCATGCGGAAGCCGTTCGCCGCAATGACCAGAAAATTGCTGAGCGAGCCCGCCGCCATCAGCGCGCAGGAAAGCCGATACCGCCGGTTTAAATACAGAAAAGCGAAAATGCAGAGGTATTCGGTGCAGGTGATGATCGCGGCGTACCGGAGCGCGAACCGGGGCGCGAAGGAAAACGAGCCGTCCAAAAGAACGCCGGCAATCGGCAGCCAAAGCCCCCGGAGGTTGGAAATTTCAGAAAATGAAAAGTGCAGGCCCTGCACCCTGTTTTTTACGAATCCGGCAATGATGCCAATCACCACGAAAAGAAACAGAATCAATCCGCTTCACACCCTTTTCTATATTTTCCCCAAGTCCTCCAGCACTTCCAGAAAAGCGCGCACCGTCTTTGGGTGAAACTGTTTTCCGCTCTCCTCGCGCAGGATGCACGCCACCTGCCGGTCGGTCAGGCTTTTGCAGTAAGGGCGGTCGCTGGTCATCGCGTCGTAGGCGTCCGCCAGGCCGACGATATAAGCTTCCATCGGGAGGCTGTCCCCTTTCGTTCCGTCGGGATAACCCTTCCCGTCGAAACGTTCGTGATGATGCACCACGCATGTTCGCACCACGCTGTTCAGCTTCACATTTTTCAGAATGTTGGAGCTGATCTGCGGGTGGGTCATAATGATTTCCCTCTCCTGCTGCGTCAGTCTGCCGGGCTTGTTCAGGATGGTCTCGTCAATGCCGATCTTTCCGATATCATGTAAAAGCGACGCCACCTTGATATTTTCAATATCATAGGCGGAACGGTGCATTTTTTTCGCGATCAATTCGGCATACTGCTCCACGCGGTGGGAATGCCCTTCCGTGTAAGGGTCCTTCGCTTCCAGCGCCGCGGTCAGCGTTTTGATCATGTTGTAGTAGTTCTGCTTCGCGTCCAGATAAAGCACAAAGCTGTAGCGCGCCAGCATGAGCGGAAGCATGAACAGCAGAACCAAATATTCCCCATCATCCATTAGCATAAACCGCGCAATAAAATAACCAAGCGGCGCAGAAGCGATAATATTAGGAAGAAACGACGTAAAATTTTGAAAAAATCCCGAAAAAAAAGAAACTTTATGTTCCAAAGAGAACAAAATCATCAAAATGCAACAGTTTAGCAAAAAGAACGTAACTGTGCTGATAATTGCCGGAATAATGATAGAAGGAATATATAAACTTCCGACAGTCCCTCCAAGCTTTATGTAAACACATCCGGAAATATAGATGGAAATGATATAATTTCCAGCATTAAATGCAGTCTTAATCGGCGGAGTATTAAAAATATGATAGTATACTTTGGACTCTCCATAAGAACGCACAACTTCAAAAGGTGTCCCCAATAAAACCATAGCCGCACCTGCGACCGGCCCTAAACATAAAATTGTACTCAAATTGCAGATAAACGATATATCAATCGCAAAATCATCGCGAATGTAAATTGGAAAGCAACGGCAGATAATATAAAGTATCCAAAGAATTACAAATTGCATCAGTAATTTGGATAAATCAGGTTGAGATAAAATATAAGTAAAATAAGAATAAACACAATATAAGCCAGTACCCACGCCGACAAAAGATATGATGCAAGCGTAAATTTTAGACGACCGTCTCATACTGACCCCCAAAAAATATAAAAATCAGGTTCGCAAGGTTTAACCCTTCAATCAGCTTCTACCTCCAGGTAAATCCTGCGCCGGCAGTCGCCAAAATGGAAAGAACAGACAGTAATGCCATCATAATGGTAGCCTTTTTCATTGCGATATAGCCTCCTAAATAGAAAACTCTGTTTCGTCCGCTGAAAAAACAGGCTATATCCGCTCCGCTTAAAACTATGTACCATATGCTGCTGCGAACCTGATTTTTAACAAAACCATCGGGCCAAGCCCGAACCGGCTAAGCGACGGCGATCTTGCGGTTCAAAGCATCGAGTGTCGCCTTGACCACCGCGGTTTCATTGTCGGTGCTGACAAACGCGCCGCCTAAAAGCCGTTCCACCTTGCCGTTCGACCGCACGGCGATACACACCGCGACGGCGGTTTCCCCGCCCAGGTTGAACTGTTTCGCGTCTGAAACGGAAAGATGGACGCTTTTGTCAGTGAAATTTTCAACCGCATTGAGTGTCGCATGACAAATCATCTTGTTGATTTCAAGCTGATCGTTCATGGCGAACGCCGTCCCGGTAAACGAGGTATCCCCGCCGGAAAGGGTCACGGTGGCGGAGGTCCTCTCCTTATTTTTGGACACGTTGATCTCTTCAAAAATCAGCCGGGCGCGCATGCGCATCTCGTTTTCCGAAGGGATCTGGGCCACGCTGATCAGCTTATGGTCCACGCTGACCCCGTACTGCGCCATAATGGCGGACTGAATGTCCCGCACAATCTGCTTCGGCGCCCTGCTGGTATTCGACAAAATATGGATTTCCGAAATGTTGTCCCCGGAAAACACTATACTGGAGCTCATTACGCCCGGGAGCTTGTCTATTAATTCGCTGTAATGCCTGGTCGTTGTCGTTTGAATGCCGTCCGTCATAAAACCCCTCCTGTCAGGGCTGCTTTGGGGCAATGCCCGCAGCCGAAAATGACAAAATCAATTTGGAGATTATTCAACATAGATTATATAATAATTTGGTAACATTTTTCAATGTATTTTATGAAAAAAATTGAAAACGGATGAAATTCTTCCGGAGTCTTTCGTTTATTTTGACCTGTTCCGAAATAATGTTCCGCCAACAAATCAACGTAACCGGTCAAAACGGAGGGCCCGCATTGCGCGCTCCCTCTGCCTTTTCCTCTGCGCAGCCTCAATATTCCGGCATCTGTTTCGACTAATTGTCCAAATTTTTACCACATTTCATGCAAGTTATTTGCAATACTTCCAATAACATGGTAAAATAATATCTGTCGTGGTATTTTTTACAAAACATGGAGGTGTAATATGGCAAAAACAAAAAGAACCGCACAACCGAAAATGCTCTCCGGCATCCATTTGAGCGTCCTCACGCTGACGATCATGAATGTCGCCGCCGTTGTCAGCCTCAGGGGCCTGCCGGCAGAGGCGAAATACGGGCTCGGATCGATTTTCTATTATCTGTTCGCCGCGCTGGTATTCCTGATCCCGGTATCGCTGATTTCAGCGGAGATGGCGGCGGCCTGGCCGCAGAAGGGCGGCGTCTACCGCTGGATCGGGGAAGCGTTCGGCGCGCGATGGGGCTTTCTCGCCATTTGGCTGCAGTGGATTCAAAATACGATCTGGTACCCGACGGTCCTGACCTTTTCGGCGGTTTCCATCGCCTATATCGGCCTGGACCCGGCCGCCGACGCATCACTCGCCGGCAACCGGATCTATGTCGCGGCCGTCTGCCTGGTGATCTACTGGGGCGCGACGCTGATCAACCTGCGCGGGCTTTCGGCCAGCGCAAAAATCAGCAAGTACGGCGGCATGATCGGCACGATCATCCCCGCGGCCCTTCTGATCCTGTTCGGCATCGTCTGGCTGCTGACGGGACAGAAAATCCAGCTCGACACCAATCCCGCCACGCTGCTGCCGGATCTGTCCAAACTCAGCAATCTGGTTCTGGCGTCGGGCATCTTCCTGTTCTTTGCCGGAATGGAAGTGTCCGCCGTTCATGTCAAGGAAATCGACAACCCCCAGAAAAATTACCCGAAGGCAATTTTTCTCGCTTCCCTGATTTCCGTGGCCATTTTTATTTTCGGAACCCTGGCGATCGGGTTCGTCCTTCCCGAAAAATCCATCAACCTGACGCAGGGACTGCTGGTCACCTTTGACACGTATCTGAAAACATTTCACCTCGGTTTTCTGACCCCGGTGCTGGCGGTCATGCTGGTCGTCGGCGTTCTGGCGGGTGTTTCCACCTGGATCGGCGGCCCGAGCAAGGGGCTTCTCGCCGTGGGGCATCACGGTTTTCTGCCGCCGTTTTTGCAGAAGGTAAATAAAAACGGCATTCAGATCAACATTCTCCTCGTACAGGGCTGCATCGTTACCGTTCTGGTCTTTTTGTTTACCTTCATGCCCTCGGTGCAGGCCGTCTACCAGGTGCTCAGCCAGCTGACGGCGATCCTCTACCTGATCATGTATCTGATGCTGTTTGCCGCGGGCATCGCGCTGCGGGTCAGGGAGCCGGACCGGCCCCGGCCGTACAGGGTCCCCGGCGGAAAAGCCGGCATGTTTCTCATCGGCGGGGTCGGCATACTGGGCGCGCTGCTGGCCATCACGCTCAGCTTCCTTCCGCCGGATCAGATCAAAATCGGCAGCGCGGCGTCGTGGTACGGGATTCTGATTGTCGGCGCGGTGGTTTTCCTGTCTATTCCGCTCATCATCTACGCTTTGCGTAAACCGGGCTGGAAAAACGAAACCGCCAAAAACGCCATGGAACCCTTCACCTGGGAAAACACGGGAAAACAGCAGGCCGTGAAAAAGCAGGGACGCTGAAGCGGGCGGAAAAATGGCGGCCTCAGATTCCATGAAAAATAAGAATACCAAAGAATAATACGGAGGTTTATTATGGCTTTATATCAACGCAAGGATATCAGGGACAATCTGGAAGACAGCATTTTCGGAAGCAGGGATTCCGAAATCAGGATGCCGAAGTACCGTTTCCCGAAAACGGAGTCCGACCCCAAGGTGATTCTGGAGGTGCTCAAGGACGAGCTTTTCCTTGACGGCAACGCGCGGCAGAACCTCGCGACGTTCTGCCAGACGTTCGAGGAGCAGGAGGTCCATGAAATCATGGACCTGTCGATCAACAAGAACATGATCGACAAGGACGAATACCCGCAGACCGCCGCCATTGAGGAACGCTGCGTCCATATGATTGCCGACCTCTGGCACGCCCCCGAATCGAAAAACACGGTCGGAACCTCAACGGTGGGTTCCTCGGAGGCCTGCATGCTGGGCGGTCTCGCCATGTACTGGCGCTGGCGGGAAAAACGGGAAAAAGAGGGGAAGGACACGTCGCGCCCCAACCTCGTGACCGGGCCCGTTCAGGTCTGCTGGGAAAAGTTCTGCCGGTACTGGGACATCGAGCTTCGCGAAGTGCCGATGGAGCGCGAATCCCTCGCCATGACGCCAGGCACCATGCTGGAACATATTGACGAAAACACGATCGGCGTCGTCGCGACCTTCGGCCTGACCTTCACCGGAAAATACGAGCCGGTCAAAGCGCTCTGCGACGCGCTGGACCAGCTCAGCGGGGAAAAGGGGATCGACCTGGACCTGCATGTCGACGCGGCTTCCGGCGGATTTCTCGCACCGTTCTGCGCGCCGGACATTCCCTGGGATTTTCAAAACCCAAGGGTCAAGTCGATCAGCGCGTCCGGCCATAAATTCGGGCTGGCCCCGCTCGGCTGCGGCTGGGTGCTCTGGAGGGACCGCGGCGATCTGCCCAAGCGCCTCGTTTTCCATGTGAACTACCTCGGCGGGGACATGGCGGTTTTCCAGCTGAATTTTTCCCGGCCCGCCGGCCAGGTTATTTCCCAGTACTACGAGTTCCTGCGGCTCGGGTACGAGGGGTACCGGAAAATCCATATGAACTGCTACCGTACGGCGCAGTACCTCGCGGCCAGCATTGAGAAGACCGGCTTATTCGATATTCTGTACGACGCAAACCCGGAGAAAGGGATTCCGGCGCTCGCATGGGCCCTGAAAAAAGACGCGAAGGTGAATTTCAACCTGTATGATTTTGCCGACAAGCTGAGAAGCCGGGGCTGGCAGGTGCCCGCCTATTCCCTGCCCAAAGACGCGCAGGACGTCGTCGTCCAGCGCATTCTGGTGCGCCAGGGGTTCGGGCTGGATATGGCGGAGCTGTTCATGGAGGATTTCCGCCGCACGCTCACCTTCTTCGAGGGGCATGAGGTCGTGACGCCGCTGACACAGCGCGAGGCGGGCGGCTTCAACCACGCGGGGTGACCGTTCCTTTCGCCTGTGGAAGCACTGATTGCACGACGACGCGCCGATAGACGCCGGAATCCAGCATCGCTTCCTACGTCTTTTTGATAAACTCCTTCCCGCAGACCGGGCAGGTGATTTGGATTTTCCCCTTTCCCTTCGGCACCCTCAGCCTGCTGGAGCAGTTGGGGCACTTATAATAGCGGTGGGTCCTGCGGTCGCGCCTGACCCGCATAAAGCGGCCGAACCACCCCGAAACACGGTTCCAGTACCGCAGGAACCACTGATTTTCCCGCCACCGCCTGGAAAGATCGCGCGAAAGCATGCGGTAAAAGGCATAGCAGAGCAGCAAAAGCGCAAGGATCGCGAGCGGGAGCCATCGGATCGCCTGTGCCGTAAGATAAAGCGCCGCGTAAAGCACCAGCAGCGCAACGGTGAGCTGGTCGCTGCCGTAACGGCCCGCCATCATCCTTCTGAGCCAGTCCATTCTGATTTTCCTCCTTTGATTGACAGGGGCCCGAACCCGGCTGTGTTCCGGGTTCGGGCCCCTGTTTGTAAAACGTCGGGCTGTTTACTCGCCGAACATGTTCTTGATTTTGTCGAAAAAGCTTCTGCGCTTCTGGTAGTTCTTGTCTTCCGTAACGCTGTCGAACTCCTTTAAAATCTGCTTCTGCCGTTCCGAAAGGTTCTTCGGCACCTCGATGGTCACGCGCACGAACTGGTCACCGCGGCCGCGGCCGTTCAGGCGCGGAATTCACTTGCCCTTCAGCTTGAACACATCGCCCGGCTGGGTGCCTTCGCGGACCGCGTAGCTCACGCGCCCGTCGATGGTGGGCACCACGACCTCCGCGCCGAGGGCGGCCTGTGTGAAGGTAATCGGCATTTCAAACCACACGTCGTTTCCGCGCCGCTCAAACAGCGGGTGCGGGCGCACGTTCACATAAACATGCAAATCGCCGGCGGGGCCGCCGTTGATGCCGGAATTTCCCTGTCCGCCCACGTTCAGGACCTGCTCGTTGTCCACACCCGCGGGAATGTTGATTTCAACCGTCTTTTTCCGGCGCACCCGTCCGGTGCCGCCGCACGTCCGGCAGGGGGTGTCGATCACCTTGCCCACGCCGCCGCAGCGGTCGCAGGTCCTGGCGGTCTGCACCACGCCGAACGGCGTGCGCTGAGAAACGCGCACCTGCCCGGTGCCGCCGCAGTTGGGGCAGGTTTTCGCGCTGGTCCCCTTTGCCGCGCCGGTGCCGCCGCAGTCGGGACAGGCTTCCACCCTGTCGTAGGAAACCGTCTTTTTGCAGCCCTTCGCCGCTTCCTCAAAGCTTATGTTGACCACCGTTTCGGTGTCGCCGCCGCGCCGCGGAGCGTTCGGGTTCACGGAGCGTGCGCCGCCGCCGAAGCCGCCGAAAAAGCTGTTGAATATGTCGCCCAGGTCAATGTCGCCCGTAAACGGGCTTCCGCCGCCCGCGCCGCCGCCGAAATTCGGGTCCACGCCGGCGTGGCCGAACTGGTCGTACCGCGCTTTCTTGTCCTTGTCGGACAGCACCTCGTAGGCCTCGTTCAGCTCCTTGAATTTTTCCTCGGCTTTTTTATCGCCCGGGTTCAGGTCCGGGTGATATTTTTTCGCCAGCTTGCGGTATGCCTTTTTAATCTCGTCTTCCGTGGCGTTTTTCGGCACACCCATAACTTCGTAATAATCTCTTTTATCTGCCAAACCAAATCACTCCTAAATCGGTGAATCACAAATCATAATGGGAACCCGGCCTGTTTTCCGGCCGCCGCTGAAATACGCGCTAAGGGCAGCCGGAAGGGCTGCCCGAACGCGATTCTTTTATAAAACACCGGAAGACTGCCGTTTCCGGAAACGGACGGTTTCCTTTATGACCTGTTTTTCATCTTTTCCGGTGCGGGATTCCGGCGATTACTTCTTGCTGTCGTCGTCCACGTCTTTGTATTCGGCATTGTAAACCGGATTGCCGTTTTCGTCCTGCGCGGAAGCTTCCGCACCCTGAGCCGGCTGCTGCGGCGCGGCGTTCTTGTAGATCTTTTCGCTGACCGCGTACATGGCCTTCTGCAGTTCCTCGGTCTTTGCCGCCATGGAATCGGCGTCGTTTGAGCCGACGGCGGCCTTCAGGGCGGAAATTTTGGCGTTCAGGTCGGTCTTGTCGGCCTCTTCGACCTTGTCGCCGTTGTCTTTCAGGAGCTTTTCCGCGGCGTAGCAGAGGTTTTCGGCTTCGTTCTTCTTGTCGACCTCTTCCCTCTTCTTCTTGTCATCCGCCGCGAATTTTTCGGCGTCCTTCACGGCCTTGTCAATGTCTTCCTTGCTCATGTTGGTGCTGGAAGAGATGGTGATGTGCTGTTCCTTGCCGGTGCCGAGGTCCTTCGCGGAAACATTCACAATGCCGTTGGCATCGATGTCGAAGGTGACTTCGATCTGGGGGATTCCGCGCGGCGCGGGGGCAATGCCGTCCAGCTTGAACAGGCCGAGCTGCTTATTGTCGCGCGCGAATTCACGCTCGCCCTGCAGCACGTTGACTTCGACCTGAGTCTGACCGTCCGCCGCGGTGGAGAAGATCTGGCTCTTCTTGGTCGGGATGGTGGTGTTGCGCTCAATGACCTTCGTCATCACGCCGCCCATGGTTTCCACACCGAGGGACAGGGGGGTGACGTCGAGCAGAAGCAGGCCTTCCACCTCGCCGCCGAGCACGCCGGCCTGGATTGCCGCGCCGATGGCGACGCACTCATCCGGGTTGATGCCCTTGAACGGGTCTTTGCCGGTCAGCTTCTTGACGGCGTCCTGCACGGCGGGGATTCTGGAGGAACCGCCGACCATCAGGACCTTGTTGATTTCCTCGATCTTCAGGCCGGAATCGGAAAGCGCCTGGCGAACCGGGCCCATGGTCATTTCGACCAGGTCGCCGGTCAGCTCGTTGAATTTCGCCATGGTCAGGGTCATGTCGAGGTGCTTCGGGCCGGAAGCGTCCGCCGTGATGAACGGCAGGTTGATGGCGCTGGAGGTCATGCCGGAAAGCTCGATCTTCGCTTTTTCCGCGGCTTCCTTCAGGCGCTGCATCGCCATTTTATCGCCGGAAAGGTCAATGCCGTTTTCCGCCTTGAACGTGGAAACCATCCAGTCCATAACGCGCTTGTCGAAATCGTCGCCGCCCAGGCGGTTGTTGCCCGCCGTTGCGAGAACCTCCTGCACGCCGTCGCCCATTTCAATGATGGAAACATCGAACGTGCCGCCGCCGAGGTCGTAAACCATGACCTTCTGCTCGGCGCCCTTGTCGATGCCGTAGGAAAGAGCGGCCGCCGTCGGCTCGTTGATAATGCGCTTGACGTCCAGACCGGCGATCTTGCCGGCATCCTTCGTCGCCTGGCGCTGTGCGTCGGTGAAGTATGCGGGGACGGTGATGACCGCGGAAGTCACGGTTTCGCCGAGGTACGCTTCCGCGTCCGCCTTCAGCTTCTGCAGGATCATGGCGGAAATTTCCTGCGGGGTGTAGGTCTTTCCGTCGATGTTCACCTTGTAATTGGAACCCATTTCCCTTTTGATGGAAATGACGGTGCGGTCCGGGTTGGTGATGGCCTGGCGTTTCGCCACCTGGCCGACCATGCGCTCGCCGGTTTTGGAAAACGCAACAACGGACGGCGTGGTTCTGGCGCCTTCGGCGTTAGGGATAACGACCGGCTCTCCGCCCTCCATGACCGCTACGCAGGAATTCGTGGTACCAAGGTCAATGCCTATTGTTTTTGACATAATAAATTACCTCCAAGCAAAATATTTATTTTTTTCAAACGGATCGTGTGAACTCTGTACTCATGTATGATAACCGGGCCAGCCCGGCGGACTAGTTTGCTACCTGCACCATTGCGTGGCGCACAACCTTGTCTTCCATTTTATAGCCCTTCTGGAAAACCTGAGAAATGGTGTTTTCGCCGGCGCTTTCGTCCTCCACATGGGAAACGGCGTTGTGAAGGCCGGGGTCGAACGCTTCGCCGACTTCGCCCATCGCGGTGACGCCGAGCTTGTTCAGAGCGGCGTTCATCTGCGCCTGCACCATTTCAATCCCCTTGCGGATATCGTCCGCGCTGCAGTCCTTCTGCGCCAGCGCCCGCTCCAGGTTATCCGCAACGGGCAGGAACTCCGTCACCGCCGCCGAGGTCGCGTCCGCGTAAAGGGCCAGCTTTTCTCGCTCGGTGCGCTTGCGGTAGTTGTCGTACTCCGCCGCGGTGCGCAGCAGAAGATCCTTTTGCCTGTTCAGTTCCTCCTGCGTTTTTTTCAACTGCACTCTGCACTCCTCCAGCGGGTCGGGTCCAAGGTCTTCCTGCCCTGCCGCGGGCTCCGCGGCCGCCTCGGTCTGCCCGGGGTTTGCCCCCCCGACCTGCTCTTTTTCATTTATGGTTTCGTTTTCCTGATCACTCAAAACAAGCAGCCCCTTTCTATTCCGTATCCATTAACTCCGTCAACATTCTTCCCACGGAGCCGGAAAGGTATTCGATATTGGAAATGATTTTGCCGTAGTTCATTCTGGTCGGGCCGATGATCGCGATGGCCCCCGCGTCTTTTCCGCCGACGGAATAGCGGGAAACCACCACGCTGGATTCGCTCAGCTCCGGCTGGTTCGTTTCCCTGCCGATCAGGACGCGGATGCTGTTCATCTGCTGCATCAGAAGCCGTGAAAGCTCCTGCGGGCGGGAAAGAAAATTCATGATCCGGCACACGTCGCTCTGCGAAAGCTCGCGGTAATAAAGCAGGTTCATTTCTCCGTCCAGGCAAATTTCCGCCTGCATGGAGCTCTGCGCCACGTCGAGCACCGCCATGAGCGCCGAGCTCATGAGCATCGACATTTCGCCCAGCGAAGCCGCCAGCGACTGGATGAACGCCGGCGTGACGGCCGAAACCGGCAGCCCGACCAGCTTTTCATTCAGCACGCGGAAGAACACGCGCAGGATTTCCGGCGTAATATCGTAATCGCAGTGGAATACCCGGCTTTTCATCGTCCCCGCGGAGGTCATCAGGATGACCATCGCGGTGCGGCGGCTGGTCTGCACAAACTGCACCGCGCGAATGTCCGCCGTGCTGCTGCTCGGTGTGGTGGAAACCGCCGCGAACCGGGTCATCCCGGCCAGCGCGCGGGCCACGCCGTCCATCAGCCGCTCCGGGTCGTAGGCGCTGGGCAGCAGCATGCTGTCGATATAGCGCTGTTCCTCGCCCGAAATAGGCGTCCGCTTCATCAGCGTGTCGATATAAAGGCGGTACCCCTTCTGGGAAGGGACCCTGCCCGCGGAGGTGTGCGGCTGTTCCAGAAGCCCAAGCTCGGAAAGCTCGCTCAGCTCGTTGCGCACGGTCGCCGACGAGACCGAAAAATCGAGGGTGTCGCAAATCGCCTTGGAACCCACCGGCTCCCCCGCGGCAACATAGAGGTCAATCACAGCCTTCAGAATTTTCTGCTTTCTTGTACTCAGCTGCAATCTCCTCACCTCTTTTGTAGTTTTAGCACTCTAAGTGTTCGAGTGCTAACTCTATCTAATAATTTATCATTACTTCCGCGCATTGTCAATATGTTAATTGTAAACTAATTGTGAAATCAAAAAAAATTATTGGGAATACAGCAGTTCCGCAATCAGAGTGTTGGAAACGAGAAAGCCCTTCGGGGTCAGCCGGACCGCGCCGTCCCCCGGCCGGGTCAGCCCGGCGGCTTCGTACCGGCGCGCGGCGGCCTTCATTTTTTCCGGGATCCCGTGCCCGAAGCGCGCGCGGCAGCCCCGCTCCGTCAGGCCCTCGGCCAGCCGGAGCGCCAGCATGGCGTACTCCTCGAATCCGCCGCCCGTGCCGTCCTCCACCGGGCCGCAGCCGGAAAGGAACCGCCGTAAATTCCTTTCATAATAAAACCGCTTTCCGTCCAGAAAGGAATGGGCGGCCGGGCCGAGGCCGAGGTATTCCTCACAATGCCAGTATTTCAGATTATGCCTGCTTTCAAACCCCGGCCGCGCAAAATTTGAAATTTCATATTGGCGGAACCCCCGTTTTTCCAGCTCCGCGCACGCATACAGATAAAGCTCGCCCGCCTCGTCGTCGTCCGGCAGGGCAAGGGCGGCCCGGTTCTTCGCAAACGCGGTATGCGGTTCGATTTTCAGAAGATAAGCGGAAACATGCTGCACCCCCGCCTGCGCGCAGAACGCGGCGGACTCCGCAATGCTCCGTTTCGTCTGCCCCGGCACCGCGAGCATCAGGTCGAGCGAAAGATTGCCGAACCCCGCTTTTTGCGCGGCCCGCACCGTCTGTTCCGCCTGTTGTGCCGTGTGGCGCCGACCGAGCAGGCGAAGCTCTTCTTCGTTCGCGGATTGCAGGCCGACGGAAAGGCGGTTCGCGCCTGCCGCGCGAACCGCCTCCAAAAAACCGCTCAGATCGCGCGCCGGGTTGACCTCCACCGTGATTTCCTCCTGCTCCGGTGAAAAATGCTCCCGCGCCGCGCCGATCAGGGCGGCGATCCGCCGCGCGCCGAGCAGGCTGGGCGTTCCCCCGCCGAAATACAGCGTATCCGCCGCCCTGCGGCATTTTGCCCCCCATTCGGCAAGACAGGCAATCATGCGGCCGGTGTATTCCTCCATGCGCTCCTCGCTGCCGCGCATGGAATAAAAATCGCAGTACGGGCATTTCGCGTCGCAGAACGGCACATGAAGGTACAGGCCGATCTTCGGCTGACTGTTCAAAACATACCTCTCCTTTTACTCGTCCAGCTTCAGCACGCTCATGAACGCCTCCTGGGGCACCTCGACCGTGCCGAGCTGGCGCATGCGCTTTTTGCCTTCCTTCTGCTTTTCCAGCAGCTTCTTCTTCCGCGTGATGTCGCCGCCGTAGCACTTGGCCAGCACGTCCTTGCGCATGGCCTTCACCGTTTCGCGCGCGATGATGCGGCCGCCCACACACGCCTGGATCGGCACCTCAAACAGCTGGCGCGGAATCTTTTCCGCCAGCTTTTCCGCCATTTTGCGCGCGCGGGGATAAGCCTTGTCCGCGTGGAGGATAAACGACAGCGCGTCCACCACGTCGCCGTTGAGCATGATGTCCAGCTTGACCAGGCTGCTCTTCCGGTAGCCGCTCAGCTCATAGTCGAACGAAGCGTACCCGCGGGTGCGGGATTTGAGCGCGTCGAAAAAGTCGTAGATGATCTCATTGAGCGGCAGCTCGTAATGGATGTCCACGCGGTCGGCGTCGATGTATTTCATATCCTTGAACACGCCGCGGCGCTCCTGGCAAAGCTCCATGATGTTGCCCACGTAATCCGTCGGCGAATAGATGTGCGCGTTCGTAATCGGCTCCTCGGCCGTCTGGATCAGCGAGGGGTCGGGATAGTTGGTCGGGTTGTCCACACAGACCACCTCGCCGTTTGTCTTGGTGATGCGGTAAATAACGCTCGGCGCGGTGGTGATCAGGTCGAGGTTGTACTCGCGCTCCAGCCGCTCCTGAATGATCTCCATGTGCAGAAGGCCGAGAAAGCCGCAGCGGAACCCGAACCCCAGCGCCACCGAGGTTTCCGGCTCGAAGGAGAGCGCGGCGTCGTTCAGCTGCAGCTTTTCAAGCGCGTCGCGCAGGTCGGGGTAACGCGCGCCGTCCGCCGGGTAAACGCCGCAGAACACCATGGGCTGCGCGGCGCGGTAGCCGGGCAGCGCCTCCTTCGCCGGGTTTTCCGCAAGGGTGACGGTGTCGCCCACGCGCGCGTCCCGGACCGCCTTGATGGAAGCCGCGATATAGCCGACCTCCCCGGCGCTCAGCAGGTCGCTCGTCTCCAGACAGGTCGCGCGGCCGTAGCCGCACTCCACCACGGTAAACTCCGCGCCGGTCGCCATCATGCGGATCACGTCGCCGGTGCGCACCCGGCCGTCCCTCAGCCGCACATGGATGATGACCCCCTTGTAGGGGTCGTAATAGGAATCGAAAACGAGCGCCTTGAGCGGCGCGTTTTCATCGCCCTGCGGCGGCGGAACGCATTTGACCACCTGCTCCATCACCTGGTCGATGTTCGTGCCCATTTTGGCGGAAACGCACGGCGCGTCGTCCGCCGGAATGCCGATCACGTCCTCGATTTCGGCCCGCACCTTGTCCGGCTGGGCGCTGGGCAGGTCGATTTTATTGATGACCGGCACGATTTCCAGCCCCGCGTCCACGGCGAGGTAGGTGTTTGCCAGCGTTTGGGCCTCGATCCCCTGTGAAGCGTCCACCACCAGGACGGCGCCCTCGCACGCGGCGAGCGAACGCGAAACCTCGTAGTTGAAATCCACGTGGCCGGGCGTGTCGATCAGGTTGAACACATAGTCCTCGCCGTCCTTCGCGTGGTACACCAGGGTGACGGCGTGCGCCTTGATGGTGATACCGCGCTCGCGCTCCAGGTCCATGTTGTCCAGCAGCTGATTTTCCATGTCGCGCAGCGCCACGGAGCTGGTCTGTTCCAGAATGCGGTCGGCAAGCGTGCTTTTTCCGTGGTCAATGTGCGCAATAATACTGAAATTGCGTATTTTGTCGCGTGAAACTGACAAACTGATCACCCAATCCTTCCAATGACTCGGCCTACGCCGCGCGCCCGGCGCGGTTTTTCCGCCATACAGCAAAACGCGCCCCGGAACCTTCCGCGGCGCGTTTTACAGCCGGAACCGGCCCGACCTTAATATTTCATATTGCGATAGTATTTATCGTTCAGAAGATGCTTCTTCCGCGTTTGCCCCGGCTTTTTGCGGTAGCGCTTGCGGCCCGGCCCCCCGCGCGGCGGGCGGCGGTTGCTGAACACGACAAAAGCCACGACCAGCATTCCCAGCACGATGCAGGCCCATGAAAGGATCCCGATCCAGTTCATCCGGGAATTGGAGGAAGCCTGCACCTGCATGGAATCCAGCGGATTGTCCTCCGCAATGCTGCCGACGCTCGGCAGCACGATCTGGCTCGACGCTTCCTCGCTCGAGCTGGAAATCACGCTTGACAGGGCGCTCGAAGCGGCGGACGACACGGCCTTCGATGCCGTGGTGGCACGCGTTCGTTTGCTGCTGTAAACCACCGTTTTTTTAGAGCTGGCTGTTGTCTGCGGCGGCGTGGAGCTCACTACTGGATTTGCAGACGACACCGGCTGCACGCTCGCCTGCGCGGGTTTCGCGGACGAAACTGCGGCAGAGGAGGAACTCTTTACCGGCGTTTCGGTTTTTGCCGCTGCTGAAGAAGATACCGTATTAGTTGTTGCATAAACGGGAACCGCTCCGAAGGAAAGCAGAACGACCGCAAGAAGGGAAAGCAGTCCTATGTTTTTTAGTCGTTTCATTTTGATTCCTCCACATCATTCGCCGCCAGTGCAGATACAAAGTTATTATACCATACTTTTACCGTATTGCAAGTTTCCTGCCAGTTTTGCCCGATATATCGGGTAAAAACGGTTTTATTGTCGCCGAAGCCGATCCTGCGCGAATTTGCGTCGACCTCCGCAATGCCGAGGACCAGCGCGATTACGCACAGGGTGCTGAAAAAAGACGCAAAAAAGGCTCTTCTGTTTTGCCGCCCCATTGTTTCACTTCTTTTCTTTTCATACGGTTCCCCCGCCAAAAGGCGGACCGGCTTTGCGCGCCCGCGGCGGGACGGAAAGCAGCCCGCCGCGGTTCCTGCGGCGGGAGCGCCGCATCAGGTTAGCCGGTCCAGCACCGCGGCCAGCGCTTTCCCGAGCATGTCGCCCGAATATTTAACCTCGTCGACCGTGTTGACCTCCGTTCCGACCTCGATCAGCAGGGAGCCCTTCGTCATGTTTTCGTTGTATTTTCTCGGCAGAAAATTCAGCGGCTTCGCCAGGGTCGGATAACGGTCCGCAAGGGATTTTTGCAGCCGCACCGCGAACCGCAGGTTGTATTCCCAGTTGGGGAACCCCAGCGTTCCGTCGTCGTCGCAGCCGCAAATGACCATGATCTGCGCCGCCTTTTTGCCATTGATGACCGTGGTGGGCTTTCCCCTGGTATTGTCCTTCATCTCCATGGCGTCGCGGTGAATGTCCAGCGTCACCTGAATGCCCGGGTACTTTTTCAGATCCTTCTGCATGGTGGCTTTGGAACGGTTGTAGGAACCGTTGTACATCGGATAATCGTGCAGCGTGGTGTCGTGCAGCGTTTTGATGCCCGCCGCCTCCAGCTGCGCCGCGATCCGGTCGCCCACGGCGACAACGCTCCTGCTCGCGTCGCGGCTTCGGTACTGGCTGGAATCATTCGGGCTGGAATCGTTCGGGCGGAACGCTTCCGTCGTATGGGTGTGGTAAATCAGCACCTGCGGCGTGGAGGCGTTTTTAATGATTTTAATTGCCGGCTGCTTTTTCAGCTCCCCGGCAATGTCGATGCCATGATTTTTGTTGCTGTTTTTCACCCAGATATTCTGGTACTGTGTGCCGCTGTTGCCCACGGTCATCTCCGTGATTCCGCCGCCCTTGGAGGCCGGCAGGCCGGAAGCGGCGGCCGCCGAAGAGGCATTCGCCCCGCCTTCGGAGGAGCGCGGCGGCAGGGAGAAAACAGGCGCCGAGGACACGGCGGACGAAGCGGACCGGGCGGACGGAATTCCGTCGTCCTCCTCATCCTCCTCCACAAAGCCGTCCTTCATCACCCGGATCGCGCCGCCGGGCATGATAAAGCCGGCGGCGGCCACGGCGGCATTCTGCGAAGCCGCGACCGGCATGCGCAACGCCACGCAGGCCACCGCCGCGACGGTGAGCATTGAGGAAACCAGCGCGACCGCTTTCTGTAACCATTTCTTCATAACTGCCCCCATACCTTCTTCCGTGTGCGCGCCCGCGGCGCGGGGCACACTCCTGATGCAATTCTATGCGGGGCATGTTTTTTTCATTCCTTGAAAACACTTTTCTCCGTCAGGTGAGCTCTTCAAACTCCTCCAGCGAAAGGCCCGGGTTCAGCGTGAGATTGATCCCCATGGCGAGCAGCCTTGCCCCGCGCGAAATAATCAGGTCGATTTCCCGCGGGGTCACCATCATGGGCGCGCCGCGCGGCTCCACCTTTTCCATGGCTTCCGCGTCCGCCCCGCCCAGAAGGTCGGCGGCCAGGGTGGCGGCGTCCACCACGGTGGGAATGCCCATGCCCACCACCGGAATGCCCAGCGTCGCCGTGTCGATGCGGGGCCTTGCGTTTCCAACGCCGGAACCCGGCGAAATCCCGCCGGAGCTGAGCTGGACCGTACAGCCCAGCCGGGCCGGGCTGCGGGCCGCCAGCGCGTCGACCGCGATCACGGCGGCGGGCTTGACCTTATCGACGAGCGCGATCAAAAGCTCCACCGCCTCTATGCCGGTGCAGCCCAGCACGCCGGGGCTCGCCACCGAAACCGGGCGAAGGCCGTCCAGCCCGGACACGCGGGCGATTTCCCCCTGAATGTGACGAGTCGCCAAAACCTTTTCCGCCGTCAGCGGGCCGATCGCGTCGGGCGTGATGGCCCGGTTGCCCAGCCCCGCCACAAGGACCGGCCCCTCTTTCGGCAGCAGCCCTCCCAGCTCCTCCACAATCAGGCGGAGCACGCCGTGGTCGCTGTCAAGGTGGTCGGAAATGGAATTCACCTCAATGGTGACGGAGCGCGCGCCGTTTTCCTCAATCCGCGTGACCACGCAGCCGTCCTGCTCGCGGCGCAGCTGTTTCTGCGGTTCGGTTTTTTCAAGCGCCAGATCGGTGCGGTAAATCAAAGAATCATCCCCCATTTTCAAGATAAAAAAAATCCTTGCAATTTTAAAAAAACAATGCTATGATTAATAATATTTGACAGCCCGAAGGAGGTGTAACGATGCCAAACATTAAATCAGCAAAGAAACGCGTAAGGGTTATTGCCACAAAGTCTCTTATCAACAAGTCCATCAACTCCGGACTGAAGACAGATATAAAGAAAGCGAACGCTGCGATTGAAACCGGCGACGTCAATAAAGCCGAAGCTGTAAAGGTTGCGATTAAGGCAATCGACAAGGCTGCCGCAAAAGGGATTCTGCACAAAAATACCGCCGCAAGAAAAAAATCCGCCCTTGCACGCAAGCTGAACGCGGTCAACGTATAACCGAATACGCGGTTAAAAGCAAAAGCAGAGCCTTGTGCCCTGCTTTTTTACTTTTCCGGAGATCGGGAGGAATGTCCTCCTTTGTGATTGACTTTTGAGCAATAAATGGTTATAGTAATAGTATAGAAGATTTCATGCTGTACATTGGAGGTGCTCGTTTTGAAAAAGCCGAATATTTTTACCGTTCTGGTTTCCGTCATTGCCGCACTTGCCGCCATGACGGCCGTGGTGGTCGCGGTTGTTCTTTATTTTGAAAAGAAGAAAAAGGATGAAGAAGAACTTGAGCACTACCTTGATTGCTCCATTCAGTAACGCGGTTTCGGCAGGCGCATAATGGTACGGGCAGGTGAAAACCTGCCCGTTTTGTTCCTTTCTGCACTTAGCTTTTGTCGCCGGGCTTGGAAATCAGCGCGGCAATGTAACCGAAAAACACCGCGGCCGCAATGCCCGCGGCGCTGGCGGCCAGGCCGCCCGAAAACGCGCCCAGCAGCCCGTTCTGCCGCACGGCCTCCATCGTCCCTTTCGCCATCAGATAGCCGAACCCCGTGAGCGGAACGGTCGCGCCGGCCCCGGCAAGCTTGACCAGCGGTTCGTAAACCCCAAGCCCGGTCAGCACGACCCCCAGGGTCACGAACAGCACCAAAATCCGCGCCGGCGTCATCTTTGTAAAATCAATCAGGAGCTGGCCCGCCACACAGATTGCGCCGCCCACCAAAAATGCCCAAACATACTGCACGCTATTCACCTCGGTTTTAGTTTCGCCTGAACTGGAAAAGTTATACACAAAGAAGGAGCCCCGGATGAACAAAAAAACAATCTTTTTTGACGTGGACAACACACTGCTCGGCACCAGAAACGGAAAACGGTTCTGCATTCCGCCCAGCACGCTCGAAGCGCTCTCCCTGTTAAAGCGGAACGGCCACCGCGTCGCCATCGGCTCCGGCAGGCCGGAATCCTTTATCCGGCTCCATTTTCCCGGCATTTTCACCAGCTACGTCGCCATGAACGGAAGCCATGTGGTTTTTGAGGGGGAAACCGTGTTTCTGTTTGAATTTTCCGCCGAAAAAGTCCGCAGCCTGATGGAGCATTTCGACTCTTTCGGCTGCTGTTACACCTTTGTGGGAAGCTACCACGGGTGGCCGCGCAACATCCCCCAAAACACGCTGGACACCTTCGGCGTAAACTACGGCGTGCCGGGCTACCTCTGCCCCGCGTGGCGGCCGGAGGACGTTCGCGCCTCCATGCTGGATTTCATGTTCACGGACGAGGAGCATTACCGCCGCTGCCGGCCCGCGTTCGACGACACCATGGTGCTCAACCGGAACCCCGCCCTTCCGGCCGCGGACCTCAGCTTCAAGGGCCGCGACAAGGCAAGCGGCGTGCGCGCCCTGCTCCGCTATGCGGGCATCGACCCCAAAGACACGATCGCGTTCGGCGACAGCTACAACGACCTTACCATGATGAAAGCCGTCGGCTTCAGCGTAGCGATGGGCAACGGCGTGGACGCGGCAAAGCAGGCGGCGGATTATGTGACCGCCCCGATTTTCGAGGACGGGATCTACAAGGCGCTGAAGCATCTGGAGCTGATCTAAAACAGACAAAACGCAAAAACGCCCGGAACCAGGGGCCCCCTGGTTCCGGGCGTTTTTGCGTGACTGCGGCTTGTTATGCGAGCTCCACCGAATCTCCCGATTCGTGGGCGCCGCCGTTGAAATAAATGTCGTACCACACGAGGAAGACGAAAATCGTCCAGATTTTGCGGTTGTTGTCGCGTTTTCCGCTGTAGTGGTCGTCGAGGAAGCGCATCAGCACGTCGGTGTTGAAGAACTTCTGCGCAATTTCGCCGGTAAACGCCTGCTTTACAATATTATAGTATTTTTCCTCCCGCAGCCAGACCCTGGTCGGCACGGGGAACCCGAGCTTTTTCTTCTGCGCCGTGGCCTGCGGCAGATGCTTCATCGCCGCCTTGCGCATGGCGTACTTGGTGTTTTCCTTATTGACGCGCAGCCTGCGCGGAACGCGCGAGGCGACCGCGAACACCTCTTTGTCGAGGAACGGCACGCGCAGCTCCAGCGAATTGGCCATGCTCATGCGGTCGGCCTTGAGCAGGATGTCGCCCACCAGCCATACGTTGATGTCGAGATACTGCATTTTGGTCACGTCGTCCTTGCCCTGCACCCGGTCGTAGTAGGGCCTGGTCAGCTCCTGCGGGCGGGTGGCGGGAATATCGCTTTTCAGCAGGCTGCGCTTTTCCTCCATGGTGAACATGCTGCAGTTGCCGATAAAGCGTTCCTCGATGGGCAGCGCACCGCGGATGAGGAAATTCTTGCCCTTGAACGAAAACGGCAGCTTTTTCGCAAACGCGGCGAGCGCCCGGCGCAGGCCGCGCGGCAGCCGCATGTAAGCCGCGAAATCGTCCGGCTCATGGTAAATGTTGTAGCCGCCGAACAGCTCGTCCGCCCCTTCGCCGGAAAGCACCACCTTCACATAGTCGCGCGCCATTTTGGAGACGAAATAGAGCGCGATGCAGGAAGCGTCCGCCAGGGGCTGATCCATGTGGTACTGCACCTTGCGGATGTTGCCCCAGTACTCGTCCGCCGAAATCACCTTGTAATGGTGCTCCACTCCGATCTTTTCGGAAAGGCCCTTCGCCCAGTCGATCTCGTTGTAGCGGTCGCCGTAGTCAAAGCCGACAGTAAAGGTTTTCTGCCCCGAAAAGTACGTGGAAACATAGCTGGAGTCCACGCCGCTGGAAAGGAAGCAGCCGACCTCCACGTCGCTGATTTTATGCGCGTTGACCGAATCTTCAAAAATCTTCTCGATTTCGGCGACCGCCTGCTCCTCCGTCATGGTGTCGTCCGCATTGAACTTCGGTTCCCAGTAGCGGTGTGTTTCCACCTTGCCGTCGCGGTACCAGAGGTAATGCGCGGGCATCAGGCAGTAGACGTTTTCAAAAAACGTTTCCGGCGGCACGCTGTACTCAAAGGAGATATAGTTGTTGAGCGCGTTTTTGTTGAATTTCTTTTCATATTCCGGAAATTCCAGAATGCTCTTGATTTCGGAGCCGTAGACAAAGCGGCCGTTCGCCTGCGTGTAGTGCAGGGGCTTGATGCCGAAAAAGTCGCGCGCAAGGAACAGGCTTTTGTCCACCGTGTTCCAGATGGCGAACCCGAACATGCCGCGCAGCTTGTTCAGAAGCTCCTCGCCCCACTCCTCAAAGCCGTGCACCAGCACCTCGGAGTCGGTCTGGGTGTAAAACAGGTGGCCCTTTTCCACCAGGATTTCGCGCAGCTCCCGATAATTGTAGATTTCGCCGTTGAAGGTGAGAACCAGCGTTTTATCCTCGTTGAAGATCGGCTGGTCGCCCGTGGAAGCGATGTCGATGATGCTCAGGCGGCGGAACCCCATCGAAATGGAGTCGTCCTGAAAGATTCCGCTCGAATCCGGCCCGCGGTGCGTTATTTTATCGGTCATCCTCCGGATGACCGCGTCCCGGTCGGTCACCTCGCCGGTAAACCCGCAAATTCCACACATTGTTATTCATCCTCCTCGCGGTACCTGCGCAGCGTTTCCTGCGCCGCGTCATAGTCCACCGACTCAAATTTTCCGCTGTCGCCGTCCGCGCCGACGCTCCGTACGATTTCCAGCGATTTCCGGTAAACGTCCAGCCGCGTGCCCCGCCTGACGGGCTCGTCCCGGCCGGGCAGGAAAAAGGAAAACTCCATTCTGTCCGCTTCGCGGTCGACCGCGCTGAAATAGCTGGTCTCCACCTCGGTGCCGTGCTTGCTGGCCGCCACGTCGGCAAGCGCCAGCTTGACCAGCTCCACCGCAAGGTCGTCGAGGCCCGCCTCAAAAATCAGTATTTTTTCCTTCAGGCCGGCCGGCGTGGTGACCACCCGTTTTTTCATTCCGCCGAACTGGGGGAACTCCTCGCTCACATCCACCGCCTGCGGCGAACAGCAGCCCGCGTTCGGAACAACATAGACCAGAAAGCCGTTCTGCTTGTCGTGGTAAAGGCAGGGGTAGACAAGCTGCGCCTCGTAGCCGCATTCGGGGCATTTCCAGTCGAACAGCGTTTCGTCCATCACGCGCTCCCGCAGCGGCGGGGACTCCTGCGCCCCGATACCGGGCCACATTTCCGTTTTGATCACGGCGCCGCAGCGCGGGCAGCTCACATCCTTGGTCATTTTTGTTGACATTCCGGTTCCTCCTCAGCCTTTACGTGTTTTTTCATTATAGCACAGCAATGCCTAAAAAGAAACACCATTCGGGCCAAACCGTTTTCAGGAAAGTTTTATCGACAAAAAAATAAAACAGATCGCCCGCATCTTGCCGAAAAGGAGCAGGGACAAACCAATCCGCTGAAAAAGCAAGCCGCTCCGGCGGACCATCCGACGGGAAAACGAAATTTTGCAAATCGCAAAACACTCTGTTATTTTTGTCGTTTATGCGTTATAATATATGGTAAAGAAACGAAATTCAACTACCGCTTTCCGCGGCCGGAGGTAAGCCCATGAAATTTTTTGAAACCATGACAGACAATGTTACAAAGGCGGTCGACTTTGTCGTGGAAAAGAACCGCAAAGCCGCCCTGATCAACCGCATCCGCATCGTGATCAAGAACGAACGGGAAAACGAGGCGCGCGCCTATGTCGCGCTCGGCAAATATTATTATGAAAAACTGCGTGACGGGAAGGACGAAAAAACCGAGCCCCTGTGCCGTTCCGTGGACCTTTCCGCCGCGAAAATCAAAAAGGCGTTCGCCAAGCTCGACGAAATCACCGCGCCCGAAGGCTGCGGCGACGACGACGAATACGCGGGCTGCGGCGACTGCTGCTGCTGCACCTATGAGGACGAGGAGCCCGTCGGAGTCCACGCGGCGCCGGACGAAGAGGAGACGCCCTCCGCTTCCAGCATTATAAACAAGGCAAACGAAACCGCCCCGCCGGCAGACGAGACGGACGAGAAGGAGTCGGAGAACCGGGCCGGCGAAGAGGCGGCGGAGGACGAGCCGCTCGATCCGGGAATCTGAATGAAAAAAAAGGTTATGCTCGGCATGAGCGGCGGGGTGGACAGCTCGGCCGCCGCGCTTCTGCTGCTCCGGGCCGGTTACGACGTGACCGGGGTGACCATGCGCCTGTGCCCGGACAGACTCGCGCGGCAAAGCGGAGCGGATGCTTCCTGCCCGCCCGACGACATCGGCGACGCGCGGCGCGTGGCCCGCGCGCTGGGAATCGACCACATCGTGCTGAATTTTCAGGACGTCTTTGAAACAAACGTCATCGACTATTTTGCGGAACAGTACGCCGCGGGCCTCACCCCCAACCCCTGCATCGCCTGCAACCGGCACCTGAAGTTCGGCGCCATGCTCCGCAGGGCGCGGGAGCTGGGCTTTGACTGGATCGCCACCGGGCATTATGCCGTGATTGAGCAAAATGCCGCGGGCCGCCGGCTTTTAAAGCGCGCCCCCACCGGCAAGGACCAAAGCTACGTGCTGTATTCGCTGACACAGGAGCAGCTCGGCCGCACGCTGCTGCCGCTCGGCCGCCTGACCAAGCCGCAGGTGCGCGCGCTGGCGCAGGAGGCTGGGCTTCCCGTGGCGCATAAGCCCGACAGTCAGGAAATCTGCTTTGTGGAAAACAACGATTATGCCGGGTTTATTGAGCGATACACCGGAACCGCTGCGCCGGAGGGCGATTTTGTGGACGGGTCGGGCCGCGTGCTCGGCCGCCACAGAGGCATCACCCACTATACCGTCGGCCAGCGCAAGGGCCTCGGCGTTTCGTTCGGAAAGCCGATGTACGTGACGAAAATAGACGCCGCGCACAATACGGTCACGCTCGGCGAGGAAGGCAGCCAGTACGCTGACTCCCTGATCGCCGCAGACCTGAACTTCATCCCGTTTGACGCGCTCGAAGCGCCCGTGCGCGCACAGGTGAAAGCACGCTACCAGGCGCAGCCCGCGCCCGCGCTGCTGGTCCCCCTGGAAAACGGAACCCTCCGCGTGGAATTCGACCGGCCCCAGCGCGCCGTTACCCCGGGGCAGGCCGCGGTGTTTTACGACGGCGACCTTGTGCTCGGCGGCGGCACGATTCAGGCGCGGTAATCAAATCGACAGCAGCAGGGCGGAGCCTTTCGGCTCCGCCCTGCTTTTGCTTTCCGGGCTTTGCTCCGCCGCGCCGGGAAGCGGCTCCACTTGACAAAATCATTTTTTTAGATTAGAATTTATATAAAGTAACAACTTAACTCATTTAATAAGTTGTTTGTTGATGATTTTTGTCGATTCGCGGCGCCGTCCCATTGGGCGCCCCCGAAACACCGGGTGATGAAACTTGTCTTTCTGATTCAGAAAGGGGAAAAACACATTGAATAATCGTGAAGAAATACAGGTCGGCATCGGTTTTGCGACCGGGCGGGCAAATTTTCAGCAGGTGCTGAAAACCAACGTTTACAACTGGCAGGAGTGCGGCCTGACGGAGCGGGAAAAGGTGCGCCTGAACCTTCTGGTCGCCTATGACCTGGAGTATTCCAACACAAAGCAGACGGACTACACCAATGTCAGCGGCGACGTGCTGGGGCTGGTGGACGATACTTACTTTATTGGAAACGCCGCGATCGAAAAGGAAATCCGCTTTCTGGCGCGCGAGGGGATCGTGACCCCGGCGGAAGCCCGGACCCTTTTTGTCGGCGGATACGCCTCCAAGCGGAACATCCTGCTTTACACGGCGATGAAAAACAAGATGGACTGCCTGCTTTTTCTGGATGACGACGAATACCCGGTTGCCGTCACAAAAACCCACTCAACAGCGATTTGGAGCGGTCAGCATGTGCTGAACACCCACCTGAAAAACATACGAAGGGCAGATATTACAAATGGATACCACTGCGGGTATATCTCCCCCATTCCGTACATCGGCTTCAACGACCGGCTGAGCGAGTCGGATTTCCGCCTGTTCATTGAAGCCATCAGCAACGACATCGTCAGCTGGGATACCATACGCTCCGTCATGGACAGCGGCGGGGTCACTTACGCCGACACCGACGTTCTGGTCAACGATTCCCCGCAGGTCGTGCCGGAGATCAACCGCGCAAAATTCATTTCCGGTTCCAACCTGTGCGTCAACCTGAAAAATCCGGAGCGCGTTCTGCCGTTCTACAATCCGCCCGGCGCGCGCGGCGAAGACACCTTTCTGGGGACCTGCCTGCATGACCGCACCGTTCTTCGGGTACCCTGCTACACCTTCCACGACGGTTTTTCCATGTACCACCACCTGATGGACGGCGTGCTGCCGATCGAGCTGAAGCATATTCAGGCCAACTCCAAAAAAATCGTCTCCCGCTTCTACCGCGCGTGCGTCGGCTGGGTCCGGTACAAGCCGCTGCTGCTTTACATTACCCAGCGGGATGAATACGAGCGGCAGATCGCACGGATGCGCGACCAACTGACTCTCACCCTGCCCAAGCTGTGCGCTTATTTCAACCGCAACGAATTTATGAACCTGATGCCGGAGCTGGAGCTGTACCATAAAAACGTCAGGAAGCATTACCGCGAGTTTCTGGAAACGCAGCGCATCTGGACAAAACTCACCGATTCACTGTTCTGTGACAGCCGCGAAGCGGACCGGAAAGCCCAGTAGGCGGCGGAAAAGCGCCGCACGCCGGGACGATTATTTTTACAAAAGCAGAACCATCTGAGCGCGGATCTCTGTGAGAGGCCGCGCTCTGTTTTTTTGCTTGAACTTCACTTGATTTTGCATCATTTCACTTTATTTTTTTGATTTATTAAAGTTAATAAAGTGCAATATATCGGATTATTGAAAAAACAGTTGATAAAAAATCGTATTTATTGAATGATTTTATCTAAATTACTTGATTATTATAGAAATTCAAGTAATTTTAAGTTGAATTCAAGTTGATTCCAGGATTATGATGATGTTGGGAGGAAGAAAAACAGAAACACACTCACGCATTCTACTTTCAAAGCCAGTTTGGAACAGGAGGTTTTATGGAAGGGATACGCACATGCGGGCAGCTTTTGGAGGATTTCCCCTGTCGCCGGTTAAAGCTGCCGAACACCAAGCTCCCGATTTTACAGAAAGCGGGGGACCGGCGGGACATCTACAATATTTCATCGCCGTTTTTCCACCACAACAGGCAGCTGCTTTTGGGCAGGGTGGAGGAACGGGACAGCGAAGATTCCAGCGTCGTGTTCTTCCGCTGGAATTCCGGCTTCTGGTCGGAGGACGAGCAGTACGCTCCGCTGGAACATTTGCAGGACCCGTTCTGCTGCAAAATCAAAGGGGAACTGATGCTCGGCGGCGTGGAAGTTTCCCTCGGCAGCAAAAACGAAACCACGTACCGCACGGTGTTTTACCGGGAAACCGCGCCGGGCCGCTTTGAACGGTTTTCAACCGGGCCGGAACGAATGAAGGACATCCGCCTGCTGGAACTGGCGAACGGAACGATCCTGGTCGCGACAAGGCCTCAGGGCGGCGCGGCGGGAAGGGGGAAAATCGGCTTTACCTCAATTCGTTCGCTCGACGAGCTGAACGCCCGGACGATATCATCCGCCGAGGTGTTCGACGACCAGTTTACCCCGGAGGAATGGGGCGGTACCAATCAGCTCCATCTGCTTCAAAACGGAAAGGTCGGCGCCCTTTCGCACATTGCCCGGTTCGATTCCGAGGGCAACCGCCACTATTATTCGACCTGCTTTCTGCTGGACCCGGAAACCGGAGCCCATTCGCCGATGAAAATGGTCGCGGTGCGCGGCAATTTTGAAGACGGCCCAAGCAAGCGGGAGGACCTGAAAGACGTCGTGTTCAGCGGCGGGCTTATTCGGCAGGGCAACGGCGTCGCGCGTCTGTACTGCGGCGTGAGCGACACGGAAGCGCACTGCATTTCAATTTCAGACCCATTTTTGGAATGGGAAAGCACTTGAAACGCCGGTTATTTTAACCAAAATAAATGTTACAGGAGGAAATGAAAATGTCAAAGAAGAAATTAGGTTGTTTGATTCTTGCAGGCGCCATGATGGCAAGCGTGTTCGCCGGATGCTCCAACGGCACGTCCTCTGGTTCCCAAAGCGGAAATTCCGCCGCAACGGGCGGAACGGTCACCGTCAAATTCTGGTCCGCCCCGCAGAAGGTTCAGTACGCCTTCTGGTCCGCGAAAGCCAAGGCCTTTAACGCCACCAAGGCCACGGTAAACGGAAAAACCATAACCGTAACCGTACAGCAAATGCCCGAATCCCCGTCGTCCGAAGCCGGCATTCAGAACGCCATTGTAACGGGGACTATCCCGGCCGCGTCGGAAAACATCAGCCGCAGCTTCGCCTCAACGCTCGCCACCTCGGGCGCGGTTTACGATCTGCAGGACGAGCAGTGGTTCAAGGATGCCGTCGCCACCAAGCAAATAGAGAAAACCATCGCGGGCTGGGCGATCAATTCCAAACAGTACGTTCTGCCGGAATACGTAAATCCGATGACCTGGCAGTGGAACGCGAAAGCGCTGAAGGCGCTCGGCATTACCAAAGTGCCGCAGACCGTGGATGATCTGGACGCCGTTCTCAAAGCGTTTACCGAGAACAAATCCAAAATGAGCGCCATCGGCGTAACGCACACCCTCTACCGCCCGGCGCTGCTTCACCCCGAGCAGTGGTGGGAAAGATGGTTTGATTTCCAGGGCCCGTACATGGCTCTTTCCCAGAAGACCTCATGGGTGGACGACGGCAAGCTGACGCTGGACCGTCAGGGCGCGATCGACACCTTCGAGCTGCTCGGCAAATTCGGCAACACCATCCAGACCAACGAGGTCACCGATCTCTGGACCGCGAAAAACCCGTCCATCCTGCTCAGCGTCAGCTCCCCGTGGGATATTCAGACGCTCAGCGAGGCCGGAAAAACATATGGTCTGGACGGCGATTACGTCTTCGGCCCGTCCCTCGTCAAAAAATCAGGCGACAAGGCCTACAACTTCGGCGACTCCAAGGGGATTGTCCTTTATAAGAACAGCAGCGTTTCCGACGACCAGCACCAGGGAGTCATCGAATTCCTGAAGTGGGTGTACGGCAAGGACAACTGCACACAGACCGATGCGGACTGGCTGAAAGCAACCACCATGCTGCCGGTGCGCGGCGACATTGCAACCAACAGCGCGTTTGCGGATCAGCTGAAAAAGTATCCGGAACTGAAAGACCTGGTCGAATACTCCGCTTACAGCGTTCCCTGCATGGCATCCGATAAAATGACGGATATTCAGACGGCCCTGACCGAATCCGGCTTAACGCCGTATATTCAGGAAGCCTTAAAGCAGAAGCCCCTTAACGCTCCGGACGCGTCGAAATCCGTAGACAGCGCGTTCAGCGCAATGAAATCGGCAGGCGGTCTGAGCTGACGATTTTCTGAACCCGATTCTCAGTTTTTTCAAAGCGCCAAAACCTCCTTCCGGCCACCGGAAGAAGGTTTTGCGCTGTATTTACAAAGACGAAATACAGCCGCAGATTCTTCTGTTTCAGGGAGGAAGTTATGACAGAAAAAACCATTTCCAAAAAACGCTACCGCGACAACTTGACCGGCTGGCTTCTCAACGTGCCCTATCTGGTCTACACCGTTATCTTTTTCCTGATCCCCCTGGTGTGGGCGGTCTGGCTTTCCACAATGAACTGGAACCTGATGTCTCCGGACAAAATCTTTGTGGGCATCCAGAATTTCACGGGAATGCTGAAAAACCCGAAGGTCATCGCCTCTTTTTTCAACGCGTTCCGCTACCTGGTTCCCATTGTGATCCTTTGTTTCCTGTTCGGCCTGTTCCTTTCCCTGTTGATTTCAAGCCTGCCCGACCGAATCAAGGGCGTTACCGCCGTGCTGTTTTTTATCCCGTACCTGACCTCCGGCGTTGCAACGTCCGTCATTGTCCGCTATTTTTTCAGCTACAACTCCTCGTTCAACGACTTTCTCCGCGGGCATTTCAACCTGGACGTCTCCTGGTTTCAGAACCCGACGACCGCGTTCTGGATCATTGTCGTGCTGATCGTCTGGAAAATGTCAGGGTATTACGCCCTGTTCCTTCTTTCCGCGATTGAGGGCATCGACTCTTCCGTGACCGAAGCGGCCGCCATAGACGGCTCCACCGGGTTCCACAGACTGACCCACATCACGCTCCCGATGATTCTGCCGACGCTCACCACCGTGGTTGTTCTGGCGGCGGGCCTTGCGTTCGGAATTTACACGGAGCCTTACCTTCTGACCGGCGGCGGTCCGAACAACGCGACCACAACATGGCTGCTGGAAATTTACAACACGTCCTTCACGAGCTTCCGGTCCGGCGAAGGCGCCGCAATGGCCATTGCAAACGCCGTTCAGATTTTTGTTACGATTCAGCTGATCACCGTCGTGATGAACAAGCTGAACCGCAAATTCGGATATTAAGGAGGGACAGCTGTGAAAAAAAGGTCAGCCGCCAAAACCGGCATTCTGATCGTCATCACCGCCTTTTTCCTGGTGTTTTCGCTTTTTCCGCTGCTGTATATGATCATACAGTCGTTGATGCCGTGGGACCAGGTGGACAAATCGGTGGTCCTCCTGCAGCCCACGCTGCGGAGCTACCAGTACCTGATCGGCACCGGTGATACCGCCGACGCCCTCATGTGGATCCGTTCCCTGATCAATTCCATCATCGTATCCCTTCCCACCGCGGTCGTTTCCGTTCTGGTCGGCCTTTGCGTCGGCTATTCCGTCACAAAGCTGCAGTTCAAAGGGAAAAAGCTCATCTACCAATCCCTTTTGTTTCAGATGTTTTTCCCCATCGTCATCCTGCTGGTGCCCCGCTACATCCTGATCAAGCCCCTTGCCAACCATTACATGGGCATGATCCTTCCCCTGTGCATCTCCACCTGGGCGATTTTCATGTACATCAACTATTTCACGACGCTGCCGAATGAAATATTCGAGGCGGCAAAAATCGACGGACTCGGCGAACTCGGCATCATTCTGAAAATCGCGGTCCCAATGACAAAGTCCGTAACCACCATCGTCTTCCTGTCCATGTTTATGACGCGCTGGAACGAACTGATGTGGGATATGCTGGTCGCGCCGGATATTAAAATGCAGACGCTGAACGTGTTGATTTCCACCCAGTTCCGTGCGATGGGGAATTTCCCCGGGCCGATGTACGCGGCTTCCGTGCTGCTGACCATGCCGATCATCGTCCTATTCCTCTTTGCTTCCAAATATTTCAAGGAAGGCATCAGCTTCATGCTGAAGTAACCGCGCGCTTACCAAAATTTCAGTTGATCTCAGGAGGGACAGCTTCATGAAAAGATGCAATAACAACCCACTCATCTCCCCAAATGATGTAGCACCAAGCCGTCACGATTTTCACGTGGAAGGAATTTTCAACTGCGGCGTTTGCCGCTATCAGGACGAAACCCTGCTGATCTGCAGGGTTTCCGAATCGGCGGGATTTACGGAAAGCAGTGTGAGAGTCCCCGTAATGACCCACGAGGACGGCCGCCCCGCCATGAGTGTGGTGGAGGTGAAAAAAAGCGACCACCCGAACTGGAACTTTTCCGATTCGCGTTCGGTCAGCATCAAAACGCCCGGCGGGCGCAGGATGATCTACCTGACGTCCTTCTCCCATCTGCGGATTGCCCGTTCCAAAGACGGCGTTCATTTTACCGTTGACGACGCGCCGATGATCCAGCCGGAAACACCGGAAGAAACCTGGGGAATGGAAGACCCCCGGGTCACGCAGATCGGGGACACCTATTACATCAATTACACCGCGGTGAGTCCCCACGGCCCGGCGACCGCGCTGCTCAGCACAAAGGATTTTGTCCGCTTTGAGCGCCAAGGCATCATTTTCGCGCCGGAAAACAAAGACGTCGTTATCTTCCCCGAAAAAATCGGCGGAAAGTATTACGCGCTCAACCGTCCCGTCAGCCATGATTTCAGCGCCCCGGAAATGTGGATCTGCGAATCCCCCGACCTGATCCACTGGGGAAACCAGCGCCACTTCTGCGGCGTGCCCGAAACAGGCTGGGAAAACGGGCGCGTCGGCGGCGGCGCCGTGCCGTTTTACACGGAAAAAGGCTGGATCGAAATTTACCACGCCGCCGACCGCTCCAACCGCTACTGCCTTGGCGCCATGCTGCTCGACGCGCAGAACCCGCAAAAAATCCTGGCCCGCACGGAAGCCCCCATTCTTCAGCCGGAAGCCCCCTACGAAACAAACGGCTTCTTTCATAACACTGTTTTTACCTGCGGCTGTTGGCAAAACGGAAATAATGTTGTACTATATTATGGAGCAGGGGACGATAAAATCTGCCGCGCGGACTTTACCTTGGATGAGATTTATCGTGCTTTAAAAATTTAACGCTTGAAAAGCAGGTGACGCACGGTGAAGCAGCGGGTAACAATGAAGGATATCGCCAAGGAACTCAACGTTTCGGTCAACGCGGTTTCTCTGGCCCTCAACGATAAAATCGGGGTCGGAAAAGAAACCAGGAATCTGATTATCAACAAAGCCGACGAAATGGGATATTTTTCAGAAAAGAAGCGATACCGCAAGTCTCTCGCCAATAAAAACATCTGCATTCTGATCAAAGCGGAATATTTCATGAATTCGAATTTCTACGCCAAAGTTCTTTTGGGGGTCGAGGAAGAAGCCAAAAAAAACGGCTATGAAATTCTGATCAACTTTACCGACGAGCTGGACCGCATTCCGGACTGCGTGAAAGAGGGCCGGGTCTGCGGGATTATTTCCGTCGGGCGGATCAGCGACAAATCTTTGGTGGAACTCAAAAAATACGGATTCCCGATCGTGGCCGCCGACCACAGCTCCCTAGCGGAGCCGACCGACTGCATCATTTCCAACAACCAGCTGGGGAGCTACCGCATCACGCGGCTGCTGATCGACAGCGGCTACCGCAAAATCGGCTTTTTCGGCGACCTGAATTATTCCATGAGCATCAAAGAACGGTTTTTCGGCTATCAGGAAGCCATTCGCAGCCTGCCCTCCATTTCCGGGTATCCGGACCTGTGCAGGTATGTTCTGGAGTATTCCGTTCTTGAAAATATCGAACAATTCGTCATCGAACAGAACATTCCCCGGCTGATCGACCAGATCCGGCAAATCCGCCAGCTGCCGCGGGCCTTTGTCTGCTCGAACGACGAAGCGGCCATCCAGCTGATCCACGCCCTTCGGAAGCTGGAATACCGCGTTCCGAGCGATCTGGCGGTCGTGGGCTTTGACAACACGGCCCTGTCCACCGCCGCGTCGCCCTGGCTCACCACGGTGAACGTGCCCAAGGAGCTGATGGGAAAGTCGGCCGTCCAGCGGCTGATCTGGCGCTTAAGCCACCTGAACGAGCCGTTGAAGAATACCGTTCTGAATGTGGATATCGTTGAGCGCAACAGTGTAAAAAAGCGGACGGACGGAATCGCCGACGAAGGGATTCAGACGCTCTGAACGGTCTTTCCTTCGACACAGCCGCTTTCCCGTGATAAAACTGCAAAATCAGAAGCGCCGGCCGGTGCTTCTGATTTTTTATGCGGACAAATGGAGTCGGGACCACATTAAAAATTGCTATAGTTGGCAAATTCTATCAAACGCGGTATAATAAAATAAACTTAAAGAAGAAAAACAAGAAACCATTCTTTATCGCATTCACAGCATTCCTTTTTCTGTTTCTTTCAGTTGGATGCCAAACGAGAAAAAACGCAATAGGAAGTCCGCCTGCCCCAATAAAAACCGTTACACAAAACAGTAAAGAGAATTTGGCAACCTTTGAATTTCAAATACCGAAGGACTGGGTTCCCAGCCCGCAATATAATTTATCCGTTGTTGCGTGTCCTAAGGATGCGGCTGAGAAAAAGTTTGAAGCAGCGGAAGATTCCCTGCCGTTTATGGTAGGAATTGGGAATTATTACGATTCAGGGTTGGCGTTATCTGAAAAAGATAAGCAAATGTATCAAGATCTGTTCGCCGGAAAAACCAGTGCGTATGAAGAACATATGAAACAGTCGTTTGCGAATGCCGCAAGTATGTTAAGTTCAGATTCCTCGGGTCAAACAAACGTTCCCAGTGCCGATGTTAAATATCAGCATTACGATGGCACTCACGGCAAAATAACGGAAGTTCCGTATTTCTACACCTATGAGGGTAAAAAACATCATATTATTCAATGCTATCGGGAGGACATTCCTTCTTTAGTTGCCGGAGCATTTGATGAATCCGTAGATTTGTCTTCTGGAAAAATTGCGCTTTGGGTTGCTGATTCCTTGAAGGTCAGTGAAACGGCAAAATAAAACCAGAGGCTGCTTTGCACAGCTCTTGGTTTCAGATTGCAGACAAAACCATATTTTTCATTCTGCTTCCTGAATTTTTGTTGCATATCAAACGCGCATTATTGAGAATACGCATAATGACAATGCAGGGGGAGTCTTTATGCAAAAGCGATATGTTATTAAAAATTTTTTCTTCGCTTTTCTGTTTTTTTCAACACTGGAACTGTTTTGTTTTTTCTCTGTTCTGAACAGAAAAAATATCTTTCAAGTCTTGGAATTCAGTAAAGCATCTCAAAGTGTGCTGCAAGCATGCTTTGCTCTGTTTTACAATCTGCTCTATTTCTTTATCCTTGCTTTTATTTCGCAATTTCTGTCGAATAAATATAACTTCCGTCTATTGAAAAATATTTGGGAAAGTTTTAAATGGTTGCTAATTTGGGGACTACCGGTAAGGCTGCTGGTCAATTTTCTGTATTTTTTTCTGAACCAGATTCCCCTTCAATATTATTCCTTAAAACACGAATTTGAATTTCTGATTGAAACTTGTTTTTGCATTTTTATCTGTACCATTGCCCTCTATCTTCCGGTAAAAAAGCAGAAACCAACGCTGAGCCTGAGACAGATTGTACAGGGAAAAAAACACATTTTTCTTGTGTTAACAGCCGGTATCCTGCTTCTGGTTACGCTGCGCTCATTCGCCTACGGCTCCATGTTTTCGTACTATAACTGGCAGATCAACAAGTACGTTTCTCCCGATATCAGCTACTTGCACAGCAACATGGAATATCAGGACAAACTGATCAATCTGCTGTCTTTCACGGCTGTTGATATTTTGACATTCCTGTGTATTTTTTATATAGTAAATCGATATTATGGCAGTTATCAAAATACTATTGTATCAAAACGAAGTAAGTTCTTGGGAATTGTTATGATGGTTGTGCTATACAATGGTGTGTTTGCAGCGGCTACCAGGTCAAAAAGGATATGTATGTTTGCTTTCGAGTATGCCCATTTAGAGGTTGTACGGATAAGCCCCTAAAGATAGCGCCTTACTTTATTCATATAATTTCTATACTTTTCCCCAAACTTCTTTATGCACCATCTTTCTTCAGACAGGATAATCCAATGTTCTGAAGGGATATCATAAAAATGGAGAGGACAAACACACCAAATGTGATAAAATTAAAGGAAGACAGGATGGTGTGTTATGCGAAAATATGATAAAGGATTTAAAGAGGAAGCAG
>JAAYUL010000056.1 GCA_012517675.1 Clostridiales bacterium
AAAAGCATGGCGATTGCCGCCGGACGGAAGGGAAAAATCCCGCTGCTTATGCAGTGGGATCAGCAATGGGGTTACGCGCCCTATGGAAACGGGTGCATCGGGCTGGACGGCTGCGGACCGACCTGCCTTTCCATGGTCGCGGTCGGCCTGACGGGCAATACGGCCCTGAACCCAAAGGCGGTTGCCGATTTCAGCCGGGAAAACGGATATCTGGATACCGGGACGGGCGGCACGCGCTGGACGCTGATGTCCGACGGGGCCAAAAAGCTGGGGCTGCATTCCCGGGAGCTTCCGCTCGACGAAACCCGTATGGCCCGGGAGCTTTCCGACGGGCATCCGATTATTTGCAGCATGCGGCCCGGGGATTTTACAACGACAGGCCACTTCATTGTTCTTTGCGGGTACAGCGGCGGGCGTTTCACGGTCAACGACCCGAACAGCAAAAGCAGAAGCGGAAAAAAGTGGAGCTACGCCGTCCTGAAACCGCAGATCCGGAATCTGTGGGCGTTTTCCGCATCGTAAAAGCAGAATCCCGGCTTCACAGAAGCCTGGATTCGTTGATGATCAGCTCGAACTGCAGCCCGAGAAATTTAGCCGCCTGACGGCACAGCACCATGCGCGTCATGAAAATTTCAAAATACTCCATCACGGGGCAGATCTTCGTGTCGATCGTAATGTTCAGCATCGCGGTGTGATGCTCCGCGTCAATTTTTGTCGACGCGTGCTCCACGGCGTAATTCACGCGGTCGTGAATGTCCGCGCCGACAGTCTTTTTGTCGCGCACGCGGGTGCGCCGCACGTCCCCCTTATCCGAAAGGATCAGCGCGGCCGCGATGGGGTTCACGGCCGCCGCGGTCTGTTCGTCATGGTTTCCGATCGCCGCGACGATCAGCGCGATTTCCTCGGGCTTCATTCCAAGCCGGTTCAGAATCTGAAACGCCATCAGCGCGCCGCTCTGCGCGTGCGCAACCCGGTTGACCACGTTGCCGATGTCGTGCATGTAGCCCGCAATGGCGGCCAGCTCGCAGGTGCGTTCATCGTAGCCCAGGCTTTTTAAAATGTTGCTCGCGTAATTGGAGGAACGCTTCGCGTGGGCAAAGCCGTGCTCCGTGTAGCCGATCACGCCGAGGTTCTGGTTCCCGTTCGTGATGTACGCGTTGATTTCCTCGTTTTTCAGGATTTGTTCCAGTGTGACGCAATTACATTTATCCATAGCAGCAGGATTCCCGCCTTACTCCGTTATCATACGGTACATGGCCTCAAGACAGATTTGGGCATGAACCATAAAGCGGTCGATATCGATATTTTCATTGGAATTGTGCAGCCGGCGGTCGGGTTCATCCGGGAAAAACGGCCCGAATGCCACCGCGCGCCCCTTGAAAGCCCGCGCGTAGGTTCCGCCCCCGGTGGCGTACACCGTCGCTTCCCCGCCGGTGACCGCCCGGTAGGAATCCTTCAGCAGAGTGATAAAGGGGCTGCTTTCCGGAAGGTAAAGCGGCTTTTTGCTTCCCAGAACGGTCGTTTCCAGGCCGAACGCGGCGGCCTGCGCGGAAATGGCGGAGAAAATCCCGTCGCCGTCGGACAGGACCGGGTAGCGGATATCAATGCCGAGCGACGCGCCGTTTTCATCGATATGCAGCAGGCCGGCGTTGAGCGTGAGCGGGCCGGACTCTTTGTCGCTCTGCTTGACGCCGAGGGACGCGCCGTCAAACTCCGTGCCGATCTTTTCGCTGACAAAGGAAAGGAACCGGCCCAGCTTTTCCGCGGAGAAAACCCGTGCCAGAAGGGAAACCAGATGCGTGGCCGCGTTGAAGCCGAGCTGCGGCTGCATGGCGTGCGAGGCCTTTCCGGAGGAGACGACGCGGACGCCGTTCGGTACGGGTTCAAAGCGGAACTCGCCTTTCGCGGTCTGCGCCGCCTGTTTCAATGCGGAAATTTCCTCTCCGGTGCAGGCCAGCTCCGCCGCCGCTCCGGCAGGCACGGCGTTGATCACCGTTCCGGCGGAAAAACCGCGCACAACCGCGGAATCGTTGCCTTTCGCCGCCAGGCTCAGGCGGAGCATCCCCTTTTCCCGGTTGCAGATTCCATATTCCGCGTCGGGCGTGAAGGCCATGACCGGCATTTCCTCTGCGGCCAGATACCGTTCAAGGTCGTCGCTGTCCGTTTCCTCGCCCGCTCCGAAAATCGCGCGGATGCGGCGTTTTGCCGTTATGTTTTCGTCTTTCAGCGCCTTCAGGCAATACAGGGCCACCACGGCTTCTCCCTTGTCGTCCGCCGTGCCGCGCCCATAATACAGATTTCCTTTTTTCACCATGGTGAACGGGTCGGTTTCCCAGCCGTCCCCGGCGGGGACCACGTCCACATGGGTGACGACGGCGGCAACGTCGCCGCCGTCGCCGTATTCCGCGTGGCCGGCGTAGTTTCCCACGTTTTCGGTTTTCAGCCCGAGGCGGCCGGCTATTTTCAGAATGGTTTCCAGCGAACGCGCGGATTCCTCCCCGAACGGCATGCCCTCAAGGGCGGCGCTGCGAACGGAGGGAATCGCGACCATCTCCGCCAGATCCTTTAAAATATCTTCGCGGTATTTCAATATTTTTTCCCCAAAACTCATCCGTGACATCCTTTCAAAATTTTGATAACGTTATTATATCACAATTGGCGGCAATTGCATCCATGGAAAGGAAGTTGAAAGAAAAGAGCGGATCGCTCCGCTCTTTTTTGCACATTATCCGATTGCTTCGGGGCATTTTTCCCGAACGACGCGCAGCGCCTCTTCGTCCGCGACGACCGTAAGGTCGTTGTGCAGCTGCAGAATGGAAGCGGGCACCGCCGGGGTGATGGGCCCGAACAGCGAGCGGTACAGGATGTCCGCCTTGCTTGCCCCGTTGGCCACAAGCAGGATTTTTTTCGCCTGCATAATCGCCTTGATCCCCATGGTGATCGCATATTTCGGAACTTCGTCCATGGTCTTGAAAAAGCGGGAATTGGCCTGAATGGTCTGTTCCTTTAACTTCACGCAGTGTGTCGTTTTGTCAAAATCCTCGTCCGGCTCGTTAAAGCCGATATGCCCGGTGTGGCCGATGCCCAGAAGCTGGAGGTCGATTCCGCCCAGGTCGCCGATCACATGGTCATACCGTCTGCATTCTTCCTCCACGTCCGGCGCGAGTCCGTTCGGAACATTGGTGTTCTGAAGGGGAATATTGATATGATTGAAAAAGTTTGTGTTCATATAAAAGCGGTAGCTTTCGCTGTGTTCCGGTGAAAGGCCGCGGTATTCGTCCAGGTTCACGCTGTGGACGGCTGAAAAATCCACATCGCCTTTTTTGTACCATTCGATCAGCTGCTGATAGACGCCGACGGGGGTGGAGCCGGTCGCAAGGCCAAGCACGGAACGCGGAAACAAAATCACCTGCGCGGAGATGATGTTGGCGGCTTTCCGGCTCATGCTCTGGTAATCGGGTGCGCTGATAATTTTCATTCAAATCGCCCTTTCTTATATGCAGTGCAATAAAAAATATTTTCACTGCGATTCCCAAATTAAAAATTAATTTTATTATAACATAGCCCTGTAAAAATACAATCCCCCGCAAAAAAATCCTGCCAATTTTTGCTGCGCGAATAAATGCTTTTCGACTGCAAAAACTGCATTCAGAACGATTTTTTATGGGGGTTAGCATGAAAAAATATTCGCTTTTATTTTTGACCGGCGGAACAATTTACCCATCGCTGGAAATTCTTTTTCGCGGCAGGACCGACATTTCCATGGCGGCCGCCGGCGGAATTTGCCTGTGCCTGATTGACCGGGTCTGCTGCCAGGACATGAAATATCGGCCGCTTGAGCTTCGCTGCTTCGCGGGTTCCGGCATTATTACCAGCGTGGAATTTACAATCGGCGTGCTGGTCAATCTGATTTTAAAAATGAATGTCTGGGATTATTCGCAGCTGCCGCTGAACATTCTGGGGCAAATCTGCGTGCCGTTTTCCATTTTGTGGTTTGCCGCCACCATCCCGGCCATCGGGCTTTGCAGCCTGTTTGAAAAATCAAAGGTTTTTGCAAAATAAACGATTATTTACCCGATTATTTGGAATGATCGGGTATTTTTTATGGAACGGTTGACATGGGCGCCGTTTATATGATATGATTATTTTCGCACTTGTGAGTGGAGAGGTGTCCGAGTGGTTTAAGGAGCTAGTCTTGAAAACTAGTGATCCCGCAAGGGACCAAGAGTTCGAATCTCTTCCTCTCCGCCAGTTGCCTACTAAATAAATTGTTATATGACGATATGTTTTCACCGAATTTGGAGAAATACCCAAGTGGTGAAGGGGCTCCCCTGCTAAGGGAGTAGGTCGGGTAACCGGCGCGAGGGTTCAAATCCCTCCTTCTCCGCCAGTTTATCATGATAATAAAAGGATTTGAACCATCACGGTTTGAGTCCTTTTATTATTTTAGTTCTTATGGTACACTCAATTCAGATTATTTATAAAACACGAAGAAAATAGAACGAAATACGATGGTGAACTTGAAACAGTCCTCTCTTGGCTATACATGTATAAATAAACACAATTAGTCGGAACTTTGAGGTGAGTAAGCGGCCCGCTATACAGAAACTCTACGGAGCGTTTATTGTTTTTTCTTTACTGCCTGATAAACTAGTAATACGGAGGTGAAAACACATGGACTGTGCAAAGATTGGAAAACTGATTCATTCCCTACGAAGGGAGCAGCAGCTAACCCAGCAGCAATTGGCGGATCTAATGAACATCAGCGATAAAGCCGTTTCAAAATGGGAGCGCGGTCTGGGCTGTCCTGATGTGTCTTTGCTTCCTGAATTATCAAAAATTTTTGACGTCAATCTTGAGGAACTTCTATCCGGAGAGCTGAACGCAAATGATTTGGTAGGAGGCAATATGAAAAAGCTAAAGTTTTATATCTGCCCGAACTGCGGGAATCTGCTGACTTCGACCGCGGACGCAACCGTGTCCTGCTGTGGCAAAATACTAAAGCCGCTTGTTCCCCGAAAGGCGGAGGAAGCGGAAAAGTTATCCGTTGAAATGATTGAAAATGACTATTTCATTTCAACGGACCACGAAATGACCAGAGAACACTATATCGCCTTTGTGGCACTGCTTACTGGAGACAGTATTATGCTTCGCAAGCAGTACCCGGAATGGAACTTGCAGACGCGCATTCCCTATTTCGCGCACGGAATGCTCGTATGGTACTGCACACAGCACGGGCTGTTTTATCAGACGGTTTAGGGGAGGCTGCGAACATGAAATTTACTCCTATAGACCTACAAACCTGGCCGCGTGGACAGATGTTCTATTATTTTTCAAAAATGGCGCCTACCGGTTATTCTCTTACGGTCGATCTGGATGTAACTCAAATGCGATCTACGTTAAAAAAGGTAGGATTGAAATATTTTCCGGCCTATCTGTGGCTTGTAACAAAAATGCTCAACCGGCATGTTGAATTTAAAGTTGCAGAACTTGACGGACAACTTGGTTACTATGATACGCTTACCCCGCTTTACGCGACATTTCACGAGGATGATAAGAATTTTTCTCTGATGTGGACTGACTTTAATGAAGATTTCTCAGTGTTTTATCAGCACTACCTAAAAAGCAAGGAACGATATGGAGAAAATCACGGCGTATTGGCACAACCGGAAACGCCACCGCCTGCCAATTGCTATACCGTTTCCTGTGTTCCATGGATTACGTTCTCACATTTCGCAGTCCACAGCTATGAAAACAAACCATATTATTTTCCATCTATAGAATCGGGGAAATTTTATGAAAAGGACGGCAGAACACTTATGCCGTTGTCCATAACTTGCCATCATGCTACTACAGATGGATACCATGTGAGTTGCTTTTTAACTGATCTACAGAAAGCTATGGATTGTTTTCAGGTTTGATACACTGCCAATAGAATTCTTGTTTGGCAAGATTGATTCGAATGCAATAAATCTCAGTTCATCGAATATATTGAGTATCGCTTAATGAGCATAATCGGAACCTGCGTCTAAATTGGGCAAATGACACAAAACATTATGAACCATTTTTCAAATTTGGTTCATAATGTTTTTTTATTTTGGAAAGCAGGGATTGTAGTTCAACTTAACACACCCACAAAATTGTATTTGACCTGAATGCTCTGGCTTTTATGACCGTTCTCGTCTGTTTGCTCATGAACATCAACATGATCGATGAGTTGAAACGCCGTGGCCCGGTCAAGACTCTTGATGGAAACACAATCCTTAATCAGTGCCATCCAGTTTTTGACGTCGCTTTCGCTGTCGGTTTCCTGCTGCATATGTTGCCGGATGTCCGCCGCTTTACTTTGCAGTTCCGACAACTCGCACTCGTAGTCGGCAAATATCTTTCGAAACAGGCTTTCCGGCACATTGCCCGCGATTTTTTCCTCAGTTTTCAATGCCGTAGTTACAATCCAGAGAATAGTAAGCTTTGTGATACCAAGCCCGGTGGTGATAGTTGTCTTCCTGCCGCTTCGCCAATAGAAAGGCTTCGGAAATTTCGTCACTGACCTCGACGAAACGGTCTTCTGTAAGGAATGATAATACTTGCGCAAATTGATGGTGGACATATGAGTGTCCCGGAGAGCACCGTGAAAACGATGAAAATATGGAAGATACCGCTAAAAGAACTGTGGGAAGAAACCGGAGCAAAAATATTTGATTTGACTCCAATTTGCATATATTAAGTATTGGAAAACGATAGTGTAATAGAAAATAGCACAGAAACTTTCGGTATGATTTACTTTGCATCAATCACTTCATTTGGAGACTTACCACCTCTTGAAATGGAACGAATTGTGTCCATTCAAATTTAGTCGTCTATTACATTTTTTAGTACCAAAAGCGCACCTTTCGGCTTGATGTTGCCAAAGGGTACGCTTTTTTCATTTGCGTCTGGAATGCGGAGCAGGGATCATCATTCCGGATACAATCGACAAATGTTTACTGAGCAGATGATTGAGACAGAGACGTCGTCACGAAAATGCCGTCAGAGCCTTCGGAAGTATTCGTCTTGATATAGCAACTGAAAATCCCATCCTGACCGATTGATTTCCCCGTATAGGCATTCAAGTAGACGAGATATGCCTGCTGCAGATCGGATGTCAAAGCATTTTGGGTCACGTAGACCGTCCATGAAGAGGGATTGCCCGGCACATTATTATACGTGTAAAAAGCTGTACCGGTCAGATTGCTGCCGCTGAACTTATCTTTGACCATTCTCTTTGCAATCTCCATGGCCTTGTCCTTCGAAATGGCATTGACATCCGTGGACTCCGGGTGCATATCCCTTTCCGCCGCATCGGCTTTATCCTTCGGCAAAGAGGCAAGATACTGATGCAGCTGATCGTCAGATAAAGTGGACGGAGTACTCACAGTGCTGGAGGCTGCGACACTGGCGGCGGATACCGTATTCGCAGCCGATGCTGTTGGGGTAGCCGCTAAAACCTTGGGAAAAACGAAGCTGTTAAATGCCATCACGGCGCAAAAAGTGACACCTGTGATCACACTGCCCCAAACATACTTTTTTTTCATAAAAATTCCTCCTTAAAATTTATGTCCCTGCAATTCTCAGAATAGTTCCCGAATGTTTTCGAGTTATTATCAAGTTGTGATAGAGTCGTAAAAACAACCCGAATGGTTGTTCCCACCCCGAATTCGGATATGATTGCAAGCTTAGCGCCGTGCAGATCGGCGATTTGTTTGCATAGGCTCAGCCCCAGCCCCACTCCGCCAAAAGCGCGGGAGCGCGATTTATCGATGCGGTAAAAAGGTTCTGTGATTTTCTCAATCTCGTCTGCCGGTATGCCGCAGCCTTCGTCGGTTACCTCGATCGTGGGGGAATCGTTTTGATATGCGCGGACTTTTATCACATCATGCGAGGAAGATGCCCTCGCTGCATTTTCCACCAGGTTCGTCAGCAGGGACAAAAGCAGTGTCTCGTCGCCCGGCAGCTCTTTGATTTCCGCAGACGTCTCCAATGTGATTCCCCGGTCGCTCAAGGATTGCCTCATGAGATTTGCAAGGGCGGTAAACAGCACCTCGATATCCACCTGCTGCAGTTCTATTTTTTCATCATGCATATAAGCGATATCGAGCAGTCGGGCGAACAGGCTCTGAAGCCGCTGCGCTGCATCATGGAGATATCCCGCCGCCAGAATGCGGTCTTCCTCGCGGCTCTTCGCGTTTTGCAGATATTCGGAATACCCTAAAATGGAAGTCAGGGGTGTTTTCATTTCATGCGCGAGATTATCAATGAAAAATTGCTTGTCTTCAGCGGCTTTCGTCAGCCGCTCTACTTTGTCTTCCACCGAATCAGCCATAAGGTTAAAAGTCGTCCCAAGCTCGCCAAGTTCGTCTTTTCGATGAATTTGCACGCGTTCGTCATAAGCGCCTGCCGCGATTCTCCCTGTCGTATGATTCAGTTGATTGATCGGGTGTGTCAAACGCTTGAGAAGGATAAAAACGGCGATGCCCAGCACAATGCACATGCTCCCACTTACGATGATAAATAAGCGGCTTATATTGGTTCGAAATGTGTCGATCTGGCTGATATCGCGCACGTACACAAATGTCAGATGTGGATGGGTCGGGATTTGAGAGGACACAAACAGATATCGTTTTCCGCCTGTTCTTTGATCTGCAATGGTTTTCTTATCCGTGCTGTCAGCCGTCAAAATTTTTTTGTCGGC
>JAAYUL010000057.1 GCA_012517675.1 Clostridiales bacterium
GGATGCAGACCATCGCCACCGGCTCGGCGATGGAGGAGATGGCCATGTCGCGCGAGGAGCCGAGCCCGCCGAAGGAGCTGGCCGCGTCGAGGCCGCCGAGCGCCACGAAGAAGCGGCCCAGCGCCAGCAGGTAGACCGCGGTCAGCAGGTCGCCGGTGGTCAGCATCGGCCGGGCGAACACCCGTTACATAGAAAAGGTGGCCATGAACTGGGCCGACGAAGAAATTTTCACCCACGAAAAGGCGGAGGAAAAGCTGCGCCGCCTGGATGAAAACAGAAAAGCGTGGCGCACCGTGGAACAGGCGATCGGCATGGTGCACCGCGCCCCCACCGCGAAAGAGGAGGCGTTCGCGTCGGTGTGGGTCGGCCAGTGGCTGTTTTCCGTTCCGATGCTGCACGAAGCCTATGAGCGCAATGTGGACGCGACCGGAAAATTCAGCCCGAGCTATATGAATAAAATTCTGGAGCGCTGGCACAGGGATGGGATTTCCACGCTGGAGCAGGCGCAGAAGGAGCAGGAGGAGCGCGCCGCCCGGAAAAACGACAAGCCCTCCCGCGCGGCCACTTACGACATTAAAGAGTACGAGAAATCCGATACGTTTGAAAATTTTGAAAATTTCATGAGGAAGTGAAAGGATTGGGATACAGCAGGGAAATTTATGCTTCCGCGGAGCAGGTGCTGGCGCAGCGGAAAAAAGACGCGGAAGAAGCGGCCCAAAAGCGCAAGACCGCGTTTTACCGGCGCTGCCCCGATGCGGAAAAAATTGAACGCATCATTTCCTCTACGGCAATCGCCGCCGCAAAAGCCGTTCTGACCGGGAAGAACGCAAAGGAACAGCTGCTGCAATTGAAACGGAGCAACCAAAGGCTGCAGCAGGAATACGCCTGGCTCCTGCAGGAGGCGGGTTACGCCCCAAATTATCTGGAACCGCGCTATGGCTGCGAGGAATGCGGCGATACCGGATATGTCGACGGCAGGATGTGCGGCTGCATGAAAAAACTGCTCCGGGAGGAGTCGTACCGCAGGCTGAACGCGCTCACCCCACTGTCGCTCTCCACCTTCGAAAGCTTCCGGCTGGAATTTTATTCGGCCGTTCCGGAGGGGGAAGACAAAAAATCCCCCCGTGCGCAGATGGAAGGCGTGTTTGCCAACTGCCGCCGGTATGCGGAAAGCTTTTCCCTCGCGCATCCGAGCATGATTTTGCAGGGCGGAACGGGGCTGGGGAAGACCCATATGTCCCTTGCCATTGCAAATGAGGTGATCCGGAAAGGGTTCGGCGTGGTTTACTGCTCCGTCAACAATCTGATTACCCAGCTGGAACGGGAGCATTTCGGAAGGGACGAGGGCGACACGGAAAAAACATTGCTGGAATGCGACCTGCTGATTCTGGACGACCTGGGCACGGAATTCCGCAGCTCGTTCTCCGTCGCGGAAATTTACAACATCGTAAACACAAGGCTCATGATGCAAAAACCGACTATTATCAGCACGAACCTGTCTTTTGATGAATTGCAGGAGCGTTATTCCGAACGCTTCGCGTCGCGGATTTTGGGAAACTATGCGCGCAATACTTTTGTCGGAAGGGACAACCGCCAGCAAAACGTAAAATGGAACGCAAAAAAGGCGGAGGGCTGACTGCCCTCCGCCTTGGCTTTAATTTTCTTGCTGTTTCAGGGAATTCAGGTTCTGCGTTTTCAGGTACGCGTTGATGAACCCGTCGATGTCGCCGTCCATGACCGCGTTGATGTTGCCGTTTTCATATCCGGTGCGGTGATCCTTTGCCAGTGTGTACGGCATGAACACATAGGAGCGGATCTGCGAGCCCCACGCGATTTCCTTCTGCTCGCCCTTGATATCCTCGATGCGCTCCAGATTTTCGCGTTCCTTGATTTCCAGCAGCTTGGATTTCAGCATTTTCATCGCGACGTCGCGGTTCTGGTACTGGCTGCGTTCCACCTGGCAGGCAACCACAATGCCGGTGGGAATATGGGTCAGCCGCACCGCGGAGGAGGTTTTGTTGACCTTCTGCCCGCCGGCGCCGCTGGCGCGGTAAACATCCATTTTAATATCGTCGGGGCTGATCTCCACGTCGATGTCGTCGTCGATTTCCGGCATCACCTCAAGCGAGGCAAAGGACGTGTGCCTTCTGCCGGAAGCGTCGAAGGGGGAGATGCGCACCAGACGGTGCACGCCGGCCTCGCTCTTTAAAAAGCCGTAGGCGTTTTCGCCTTCGACCAGTACGCTCGCGCTTTTCAGCCCGGCTTCCTCGCCTTCCAGCAGGTCCAGGGTTTTCACCTGGTACCCGTGGCGCTCACCCCAGCGGCAGTACATGCGGTACAGCATTTCCGCCCAGTCCTGGGCCTCTGTGCCGCCCGCGCCGGCATGAAAGGTCAAAATGGCGTTTTTTGCGTCGTATTCGCCGGTCAGCAGCGTGGAAAGGCGCTGTGATTCCAGCTCTTTTTTGAACTTTTCCGTTTCCTCCTGCGCTTCCGGCAGCAGGGAAAGGTCCCCTTCCTCGTTGCCCAGCTCGATCAGGGCAAGCGTGTCCTCATACAGGCTTTTCAGCCGTTCGTAGGCGGCAATTTTATTTTTCAGGGACGCGGAGCGCTGCAGCACCTTGTGAGAAGCGCCGGCATCGTCCCAAAATCCGGGCTGAGAGGCCTTTTCATCCAGTTTGGCAATTTCTTCGCGCATGCTTTCCAGCCCGAGCGATTCGGCCAAATCCTTTAACTCCGGTTCCAGATTTGTCAGCGCAAGCTCCAGTTCTTCAAATTGCAGCATACTACCATCCTTTTATCAGTTGTTCCATACGTTCGTTGTCTTAACCTATTAGTAGCAATTTCAAAATAATGTGGAGCTATTTTGTTGTCTCCCAGTCCTTATTTAAAATTGCTATGATCAAGTATAATTTATTTTCAAGGTATTGTAAAGCAGGATTTCCGCAAAAGCCTTTTCTTCAACCGGATTCCGCATCAAAATTGTGAATGTACTAAAAACTTATTTATTTAAGCGTTGCAGTTTGCTATAAAATTCGTTACAATTAGAAAAGCATACTTGAGTCAACAATTTTCCATGGAGGTAAACTATGATCGATTATACCGGGTTAAAATGCCCAGTCTGCGGAAAAACATTTACCGCTGATGACGATATTGTGGTTTGTCCCGAATGCGGCGCGCCCTATCACAGGGAGTGCTATACCAAGGCGGGAAAATGTGTTTTTGCAGACAAGCATGGCACTCCGGATGCCTGGAAACCGCCCAGCCCCCAGCCGGATCACCAGGAAAACGGCAAGCGCTGCCCGCGCTGCGGCAGCCTGAATTCGGCGGCCGCGCTTTTCTGCGAGCACTGCGGCCAGCCTCTTACCGTCAATCAGCAGGATTTTCACGGCTTTCCGCAGAACAGCGGCTATCCTTACGGAAATTATCCTCCGCAAAACGGCCGGCCGATTCCCCCGAACCAGCCGGGCGGGTTTCCGCAGGGCGGTTTTCCCGGGCAGCCGATTCCGTTTCTGTTTGACCCGATGGGCGGCGTCAACCCCGAGGAACGGATTGAAGACGTGCCCGCGGGGGAAATCGCAAAGCTGGTGCAGAGCAATACGACTTATTATCTGCCTGCTTTTATGAACCTGAGCCGCTTTCACCGCAACCGCTTCAATTTCGGGGCGTTTCTGTTTTCCTGCGGCTGGCTGCTGTACCGCAAAATGTATAAGCTGGGCGGAATACTGACGGCCGCAATGGTAATGCTGTATCTTGCGTCCATTTATGTGTCCGTCCATTATTCGGACCCGATTCTGCAGTCGCTGATGCTCAGCGCGGGCGTTTCCTCCGACAGCGCCTCCCTCACATATGATCAGACCATGCAGGTCATCAACCTCCTGATGCAAAAGCCGGTCTGGCAGATCCTTTTATTCTCGGTGCCGTCCATCATTTCCCTTGTCAATTTTGTCATCATGATCGTGGTGGGGATCAATGCGAACCGGTGGTATTTGCGCCACTGCATGACAAAGGTGCGGGCAATCCGGGAAAGCGCCCAAAGCCAGACGGAAAAGGAAATTGCTTTTCAGGAACAGGGCGGTGTGAATACCGGATTGGCGCTCGCCCTTTTGGTTTGTTACATGATTTTAATCTATCTTTCCGCATTTTAAATGCAATCTATTTGAATGGAGTTGTCAATTTGATGAAAATTACAAAAGCGGTGATTCCTGCCGCCGGACTGGGCACCAGGGTTCTTCCCGCGACAAAATCCATGCCGAAGGAAATGCTGCCCATTGTGGACAAGCCGGCCATTCAGTATATTGTGGAGGAAGCCGTGCATGCCGGGATCACCGATATCCTGATCATTACAAACCGCGGCAAGGGCCTGATCGAGGACCACTTTGACCGCGTGCCGGAACTGGAAGCGCGCCTGACCAGCGGCGGGCCGGAAAAGGAAAAGATCCTCAGGGAAATCATTAGAATCTCTCATGAGGCCAATATTTACTTTGTCCGCCAGAAGGAAACGCGCGGCCTTGGCCACGCGGTCAACTGCGCCCGCTCCTTTGTCGGGAACGAACCCTTTGCCGTGCTGTACGGCGACGACGTAATCATTGGGGAGGACCCCGCCTGCGGTCAGCTGATCCGCGCTTATGAGGAATTCGGCAAGGGTGTGCTCGGCGTGAAACAGGTCTCCCCCGAGGCCATCACGAAATACAGCTCCCTGAAGGTGGAGCCGATTCACGACAATTATTTCAACTGCACCGATATGATCGAAAAACCGACCCCCGATAAAATCATGTCTCTGTATTCCATTTTGGGCCGCTGCGTGCTTCCCCCGGAGATTTTCGACATTCTCGACAACACGGCGCCGGGCGCGGGCGGGGAAATCCAGCTGACGGACGCCATGTGCACGCTGGCGCGCCGGAGCGGAATGATTGCGGTGGATTACACCGGGACCCGCTACGACATGGGCAATAAGCTGGGCATCATGCAGGCTCAGGTGGAGGTCGCTTTGAACCACCCCGAAATCGGTGCCGATTTCAGAGCTTATCTGAGAGGAATTTGCAGCACCCTGTAAATAATTCTTGACGAAGAGTATCTGTGCTGATATAATTAATCTGTTAAGCTGTTTATACGGCTTTTATCCTTGCTCCGGTTCCGTCCGGGGCCAAAGTCCAAAAGGAGGTGCAATTATGCCGGATATTAAAAATTCCTATGAAACCGTGTTCATTCTTTCCACTTCGCTGGGAGAGGAAGGAACCACGGCGATGGTCCAGAAATTCAAGGACCTGATTGAAGCCAACGGTACCATCAACAGCGTGGACGAATGGGGAAAACGCAGGCTTGCTTACCCGATCAAGAAGCAGGAAGAGGGTTACTACACCCTGATCAACTTCACGAGCGCCCCTGAATTCACCGCGGAACTCGACAGAATTTACAAGATTACCGATGGTGTCCTTCGTTCTCTCATTATTAAGAAGGAAAACTCCGATAAGGAAAGCTCCAAGAAGGAAGAGTGATTTGAATGCTCAATGTTGCTGTTTTAATGGGCAGACTTGTTGCCGACCCAGAACTCAGACATACCTCGAACGATATTTCCGTAACCAGTTTTACGATTGCGGTCGACCGCTCTTACGTAAAATCCGGTGCGGATCGACAGGCTGATTTTATCGATATTGTCGCATGGCGCAGTACGGCCGATTTTGTGTGCAAATATTTCCACAAGGGACAGCTGGTTGCCGTGCAGGGTTCCATTCAGACCCGCACTTATACCGACAAGGACGGGAATAAACGCAAAGCGTTTGAAGTGGTTGCCGACAATGTCCATTTTGCCGAATCGAAACGCGACAGCAACGCGGCGTCGGGAAATTATCATTCAACGACCAGAACGGACACTACTGCTGCAGAGCAGCCGGCTCCCGCTTATACGAGCGGAGATACGGGCGATTTCGAGGAAATTGTTTCGGACGATGATCTTCCGTTTTAAATTTCCCGACTGAATTTATGAGAGAAAAGGAGGCTTTTTCCA
>JAAYUL010000058.1 GCA_012517675.1 Clostridiales bacterium
CGCTTGTCATCGTGATGCGCGCGCTGAGCCATGTGATTTTTGTCATGGTGGGGGCGCTGCTGCTGAAGTATCAGCCCGAGCTGCTGCACACCCCGCTGCGGGTCACGCTGTTCGGCCTGCTGCTTGCGCTGATTCACGGCGCGGGAGAGGTTGCCGCCGTGGTGATCTTCTACCTTGTGACCGCCGGTTCGCTGGCAGGCATCAAGGGCGGGTTCGGCTTCGGCGTGCTGCTGCTTGTCGGCGTGGGCACCGTTGTGCACAGCATGGTGGACTACGGCATCGCGCTGTTGGTCTGGCGGCCGCTGCTGCATGTGATCCGGTTCCCGGTCAACGCGCGGTTTCTTCCCGTGAGGAAAGCGGCGCAGTAAGCATTCCCGCGGCATCATGGCGAAAAGGGTTTGAAAACGACGCCCAGACCGCCCCTGTTTTGCCGGAATGAACGCCCGCCACTGAAAAAACGGCGGATTTGCCTTTGACCATCGTGAAATATGCCGTGAAAGCAGAAAAAACTCCCGGAACCGCATGCGGTTCCGGGAGTTTTTGCGCCGCGGCGCAATCCCGCCGGTGATGAGAAGTATCCGCTGAATATGGGAAATATGGCTTGCATTTGCAGAATAATAGAGTAAAATAAGAAATAAAGAAAAATACGAGGTCGGTTTCATTGGAGGTTATGGTATACGTGGAAGCGCGTTTGATGGTATGTTATAGCAATAATGGGAAGGCTGTTATATTTTATAAGACATAAATAAGTTATAGTTCTAGTGAAAGGAAGGTTAAAATGAGAACATGTTTTGTGATAATGCCGTTCGAAGATAAATTAGATACATATTATTCTAAACTTATTAAGCCTACAATAGAAGAACTGAAATATACAGTAATAAGATCCGACGAAATTTATGGTATACGACCAATAATTGACGATATTACCAACGAAATAGAAAAAGCTGATATCCTAATAGCTGATGTGACTGGTAAAAATCCAAATGTAAATTATGAATTGGGGTATGCCCATGCCATGAAAAAGAGTGTTATTATTATAAGCCAAACATTAGATGACATTCCATTCGATTATAGGCATAAAAGAGCGATAATTTATGATATTACCGATGTAGATTGGCAAGATAAACTGAAAGACACAATCAAAGAAACTATTAAAGTTTCAGAAAAATCGGATATAATTTTTGAAAAAATTAAAAATTCTTCAGCAAGTGAATTGCGATCATTTTTATTAAAACTTACAACAATACAAATATATAATTCTATGAAAAGTATTGTGACGCCAGAGCTTTACATGACATATCCTGACGCAGTTGAATGTTGTATAAATGTTTTGTCAGAAAAGAATTCAACATATGTAAAAAAATATTTATTATTTCTCATATCAGAGGGATTGTCTCATGAAAAATTTTTTGAGGCTGGAATGAAAACCTATAAAAACAAAAACCAAACCCCACTTGAGGGTGTTTTAAATGAATTATTTATTGTAGATCGTCCATTATTTAATCACTATTTTTTTGATACGGATATTCTTTCAAATAAGAATATAAGGAATAGGTTTAATCTAATGATTGAAGCCAGTAATATCGAATGAATCAGTAATGTACCACCACGATTTGCGCGCCATGTGATAGATTGTTTAAATATTCGCCTCAGATTTTGCAACTTCGCAGGTTGTTTATTAATACCATGCATTGTAATCTGTCAAGTTTATATTTTAAAGGTTTGCGTTATACATAAGAAATTTAGAAAAGAAAGGTCAATTGGTTTAGGCTGTTTGGGTGTGAACATGGTTTTTCATAGCTGCCACATGGCTCCAAGCTTCCCGCAAGGAAGGAGCCATGGGGTTCGCTGTCGCTTTTGGGATTCTTGGCGTATTGCCTGAAAGAGCGTATTAGGCATTAACAAGCGGGAAAAAATCGATAGTTTGCCGTGCTTAGGGATCGGCTAATCAGACCTCAATACTTTGCGCAAATCAAAGCCTTGGGAGGAGAAGAAAATTGAAAAAATATGCTCCGTTGATTTTGGTCGTGGCGTACCCGTACATGATTGCTTTTGCAATATATTGCATCTTCAGCGGCTTTTTAATGGAAAGCGTTTTCCAGAATGACGCGTATCTTTTGTTGCTTTATATCTTTGTGTTTTGGGTGGCCGGGCTGATCTGTGCAATCTCGTTTTTGTCGGTTAGCCTCATAAAAAAGTGGGATGCCTGTGAGCTGTCAAAAGTAAACATGATCGTAAAATTAGTGCAGATACCGGCCTATGTATTGATTTTTTTAGTTGGCCTGATCTGCCTGTTTACCATTTTTACGTTTGCAATTTCGATCCTTTTTATGATTTTAGACGGGATGTCCATTCTCTTGAGCGGCATGATTGGGCTGGCTGCTGTCATCCGAAATCGTTCCGATCATACCTTAACCAAAACGTCATCGTTCGTTCACGGGATTCTTCAATTCATGTTTTGCGCGGATGTGGTGAGCGCAATTATTATTTTTGTAAAAGCAAAAAAGGCTCGGCGGCAAAAGTGACGTGCGGACTATAAAGCCACCCGCCTTTATGCCAATGAAACCGAGGAAAGGAGCCGCAATGCGGATTGCCATTGTCACGGGCGCTTCCAGCGGGCTGGGGCGCGAATTTGTAAAAGAAATCGCAAAACAAAAAAATATCGACTCCATCTGGGCCGTCGCGCGGCGGGAAGACCGGCTGGCCGGGCTGGCGGCGGAGGTGTCCGTCCCCGTGACGCCGATCGCGCTGGACCTGACCAAACCGGAAAGCTTTGCGCGCCTGAAAATAATGCTGGAAGAGAAAAAGCCCGATCTCCGCATTCTGGTCAACGCCGCCGGGTTCGGGAAAATGGGCAGCTACGCCGAAATTTCCGAGCGCGACACCGACAATATCATCGAGCTGAACTGCCGTGCGCCGGTGCGCATGACGGAGCTGGCGCTGCCCTGGATGAAAAAAGGCGCGCGCATCCTGCAAATCTGCTCGGTCGCGGCGTTTCAGCCGCTGCCGGATTTGAACGTTTACGCCGCAAGCAAGTCGTTTGTCTGCAGCTACAGCCGCGCTCTGCGCTGGGAGCTGTTCGGGCGGGGCATTCATGTGACCGCCGTGTGCCCGTACTGGATCAAAGACACGGAGTTTATCCCGGTCACAAGAACGGGCGCAAACGCCCGGGCGGTCAGGCACTTCCCGCTTGCGTCGCGCGCCCGCTTTGTCGCGCGGGACGCCCTGCGTGCCGGCAGGCTCAACCTGCCCGTTTCCACGCCCGGCCCGGTCGCTTCTCTGCAGCGGCTTTTTACCAAATTCATTCCCCATGAAATCGTCATCGCCTGCTGGGAGGGGCTCCGCCGAATCTGAATTTCGATCGTTTCGGACCGCGATTTCTTCGGGATCGCCGGAAGCTCCCCGGATTTTTTCTGCGAAAAACAAGCCCGGCATGAACTGGAACATCCATGGGGATGCGGTTCATGCCGGGCTTTGATTTTGATCCGCCGTACAAAACCGGGTGTTTTAATCCCAGGAAATGCCGGAGTATTTTTTAAAGTTGTCCATGCTGATCTGAAGGCTCTGGAGTTCCATAAAGCTGGAAAAATCCTGTTCCAGAATAATATACTCAACGCCGATTTCATTGCCTGCGTCGATAATGGACTGGATGTCCATGATCCCGGTGCCGATTTCCGTAAATACGGAGATATCTTTCAGCTTCGAGAACGTCTCCCTGTCGATTTTTTCATTCGGATCAAGGACCGACAGCAGATTGACCGGTGCTTTCGATTTTTTTGAAAAATCCTTTTGGTGGATCAGCTTGACCCTTTTTCCATATTTTCGCAGCACCTGCACGGGGTCGTATCCGCCGCGCATCACCCAGAACGTGTCGATTTCGAATTTCAGGTAGTCGGGGTCGGTGTTTTCCGCCATGTAATCCATCACCGTTTTCCCGTTGAATTTCTGAAATTCGTGAAAATGGTTGTGGTAAAGAAAGTCCATGCCTTCTTCATGACAGATCCGGCCGATTTTATTGAACAACTCGCATTTTTTCAGGATGTCGTCCCGGCTTTCGAAAAAATCCATCGCGCTTGTCAGGCTGTGGTTGCCAATGGCCTGGTGGTACCGGATGACGGGACGCAGGTATTTTTCCAAAAACTGCCCGTCGACCGGCGAAAGATGCACATTGACCACTTTCGCGCCATATTTGCCGAGGAGCTTGACCAGGCTTTCCGCCTCCAGGGAAAAACCGCATCCGGGGTCGTTTTCCAAGTTGCGGTTGGCGGGTTCCAGGTAGCGGTACCCCATTTGCGCAACCTTTTCCATGGTGCCAAGCGGGTTGGCCGCCATGGAGTTTCGCACCGAATAAAGCTGTACGCCGACTTTCATGCCGATTCTCCTTTCCAATTGTTCTTTCATTCCGTTTTCGGTTATTTGGGCCAGACCTTGTCGACCGACTCCTTCACTGCTTTGACCGCGTCCCCGAAAGGCATTTGGCCGAGCTTCGGATCGAAAGGTTCGGGGATGACCGGGCCGGTATAGCCGAGATCGGCTAAGCCCTGAAAGAAATCGTCAATTTTCAGAACGCCCGTGGTTCCGGGCAGGCAGCGCACGGTGTCCTGCTGCTGATCGACCGTCAGGCCCGCCGGGGCGTCCATGATATGGGCCAAGACCACCCAGCTTTCATCCGGTATTTTCTTGAAATCATCCGGAACCTGCCCGGCCATCTGCCAGTGCCAGACATCCATCAGGAGGCCGACATTGCCGGTTCCGATCGCGCCGCACAGCTCAAGCAGCTGGTCAAGATTGTGGATAAATTCGTACCGGAACGCTCTGCGCATGCTCGGGGTGCCGACAAATTCAATTCCGAGCCGGATGCCGTATTCTTTCAGGACCTTTGCCGCTTCGCCCAGGCGCTTGCGGTGCAGCTCGAAATTTTCGGCGTAGGTCAGCGTGTCGCTGCCCGGAAATACGCATGTGATGCAGCGGTCCATGCCGATTTCTCTCGCGTAACGCGCGTGGTTTTCCAGGTTTTCCATGCCTTCCCCGAAGACCCGCTCGTCCTTTCGGAAGACCACGGGCAGGCTGAAGCCGGAAGCCCTAAGCCGATATTTTGAAAGCAGCTCGCGGGTCTGATTCGCGTCCGCTGTTCCGTCGCGCGGCAGCTTCAGCCATACGCCTTCAAAGCCGTTCTTCGCGATGATCGGTGCGGATTCCCCCAGTGCGATCGGGTGGCCGATGCAGTCGGGCGATAGTGCCTTGTACATGTTATGGTTCCTCCCTTACACAGGCTCTTTTTTGCCGCTTTCCTGCGACCGGTAGGCGGCCTCCATCACTTTCGTAAGAAGAATGCCGTCCTCAACGCCGAACGACACGCCCTCCGCTTTTGTGCCGTCCGCCCACTGGGCAAGCGGCGAAGGCAGCGGGTCGGGCAGCTTTTCCGCATTGACCCATTGTCCCCCGGTGGCCGCGTCGGCATACTGCACGCTGTCGCCGCGAATCAGCAGGGCGCCGGTCGTTCCGCTGATCTCGAAGGTCGGCGGATTGTACACCGATACAAACCCGGTTTCCGAAATTCCGATGGCCCCGTTGGCGTATTCCAGAACGGAAACCGCGTTATCCTCTACTTCATGCCCCGTCACATTGGTAAAGGTTGACTGCACGGATTTGGGCATGCCGAGAATCCAGTTCAGCAGATACATGGGGTGGGCGCCCAAATCCATCATGGCGCCTCCTCCGCATTGCTCCTTGCTGTAAAAGTGCGCGGGCAGCCGGTCGGCAAGACTGCCGTCATGCACGTTGCGCATCCTCGCGAAGGTAATCCGCCCCAAAGCGCCGCTGTCCACCATCTGTTTGGCAAACAGGAACGGGCTGTCGCACTTCTTCACCAGCGCAAGGGTGAGGTCTTCCCCTTTTTCCTCTAGCGCTTTTTTGATTTTCATGCAGTCCGCCGTGGTGATGGCAAGCACTTTTTCACTGTATACTTTTTTGCCCGCACGGATTGCCTTGAGGATCAGCTCGGGGTGCATGGAAGTCGCCGAGGTGATCACCACGCCGTCAATGCCGCCGTCCCGCAGCATCTGGTCGTAATCCGAATAATAGGTGACGTGATACTGTTTGGCATACGCGGTTCCCCGCTCCGGGTCTTCGTCCCAGATCGCGGTCAGCCTGCCGTTTGTTTTTTCCACAATTTCCTTCGCGTACTTTTTGGCATGGACATGCCAGAAGCTTGCGATCGCAATATTCATGCTTTTGATCTTCCTTTCTTTCGCCGCGGGCCGGAAATTTCGGCCGGCCCCCGCGAATTTGGCTTGATTCAGTCAAAAAAGACCGGCTTGCCGGTTTCGGCGGAAGAATAGATGGCTTCCAGAATCTGCGAAACGACATATGCCTGCTCCGGCTTTACGACAACCTCGGTGTCGTTTTTCACGGCGTCGATCCAGCTTCTGGCTTCCGTTTCGCCCGGGTTGTTCGACACGCCCCTGTAAAACGAAACGCCGCCCTCCGAAAAGTCCGGCTTAATTTCCACAAGACGGTTGAATTCGCCCTTGTTGATGACGGTGGCGCCGTTTTTAATCTGCGCGCCCGCGTCGGTGCCGCAGAGCATCGTGCTCCCTTCCTTGATCGGCTCGCTTGTATTCAGGGCCCAGCTTGCCTCCAGCATGATGGTCGCGCCGTTTTTCATTTCGATAAATCCAAACGCCGAATCCTCCACCTTGTTTGCTCCTTCGGCCCAGCCGCCCCAGGGATTTCCGCATTCGGGGTTCTTTACTTTTTTGTATTTGGTGCCCACGACCATTCTGGGCTCGTAATTGTTCATTAAGTACAGTGTGAGGTCCAGGGAATGCGTGCCGATGTCGATCAGCGGTCCGCCGCCCTGCTCGTATTCGTTGAGGAAGACGCCCCAGTTCGGCGTGCCTCTTCTCCGGACGGCATAGGCTTTTGCGAAATAGATTTCTCCCAGGTCGCCGCGGTCGATGATATGCTTGAGATAAATGGCCTCGGGCTTATGTCTGTGCTGGTAGCCGATGGTCAGCTTTTTCCCGGTTTCCTTTGCCGCTTCCACCATTTTTTTCGCGTCGGCCGCCGTTTTCGCCATGGGCTTTTCGCACATGACATGCTTGCCGGCGTGCAGCGCGTCGATGGTGATCGGGGCGTGGGAACGGTTGGGCGTCAGAACGTGAACCACTTCAATGGAGGGGTCCTTCAGCAGCTCGTGATAATCCGTGTAAACCTTTGCGTCCGGTGTGCCGTATTGATTCTTTGCCTTTTCCGCCTTCTCGGGGATCAGGTCGCAGAACGCCACCATTTCCACATCGTTCAGCTTGCTCAGAGACGGCATGTGTTTTCCATTTGCAATGCCGCCGCATCCGATGATACCGACTTTTACTTTTCTGTCCATTTTGCGTTTCTCCTTTAAAATTATAATAATTTTATGCTATTCCGGTATTTTGGCCTTATTAACCGGAAAATACATGCTAAATTTTTAATCGCTGAAATTTCCCTTTAAATCTGATTATTTCATTATCACTATATCACACACAAACTGCACGTGATATAATAAACCCATGAAAAAATATCAATAATATGTCATTGAGGTGATGCAAATGGAACCTTCCTTTTATGTTGAAAAAGCGTACGCGCCCGACGGCCTGCCGCTCCAGTTTGACATCCATGTCCACAACAGCGAAGGGGCCCGAACGATTGTCAAAGCCCATATCCACGACTACATCGAGGTGCTTTACGCCCTGACCGGGAGCTACCGGATTCTGCTGAAAAACAACGACTATTTTTTCGGCGAAGGCGACCTGGTTCTGATCAATTCCAAAGAGATCCACAAAATCATCTCTCTTACGGAAGGGCCCAACCGGTACATTGTTCTGAAGTTTCTGCCGGACATGCTGTACACGACGGCGCAGTCGTTTCTGGAGCTGAAATACCTGCTGCCCTTTGTTCTGAACGAGTCGAAGCACCAGAAAATTTTCAGACGCCGGGAAATTGAAGGCACGGTCGTCCCGCAGACCATTCGGACCATTTGCCAGGAGTACACCGACAAGCGCTACGGCTATGAGCTTGCCATCAGGGCCAATATTTACAGCCTTTTTCTTTATATTCTGCGCAGCTGGAACGCCCGGAACATGGACCTCAACATCAGCCAGCCGATCAGCAAAGACCTGCTCAAACGCCTGAACGGCGTGCTCGGCTATATGGAAAACAACTGTCAGGAAGAAATTACCGTTGCAAATATGGCGGAAAGGTGCCATTTGAGCTGCAGCTACTTTTCCCTGGTCTTCAAGGCGGTCATGAAAAAAAGTTTTAAGGATTACCTGAATTTTTTGCGGATTTCAAAGGCGGAAAAGCTGCTGAGCACTTCCAATCTGAATATTACCGAAATCGCCCTGGCCGCGGGCTATTCCACGTCCAGCTATTTTATTTGCCAGTTCAGAAAATACAAGGGAGTGTCGCCCAAGCAGTACCGCAGCCGGTACATCAAATAACCGGGGTGCAGCCCAAGGAAAAGCAGCCGCGATTTGTCTAAATGAACTTTTCCCGGTATTCTTTCGGCGTCATGCCGGTGGATTCTTTAAAAATCCTGCTGAAATAATGCGGGTCCGCGTAGCCGACGGCATAGGAAACATCGTATATTTTGTATTTCATGTTGCGCAGAAGCTGCTTGGACTTTTCAATCCGGTAATTTGTCAGGTACTCCTGAAACCCAAGCCCGGTCCCGCATTTAAAAACGGAAGAAAGGTAATTGGAAGTAACGTAAAGCTTGTCGGAAACGGCGTTGAGGCAGAAGCTGCTGTCGATATAATCATTTTCGACAATCTTGATCGTTTCTTTGACCAGGGTGTTGTTTTTGTGTTTTTTTCCGGACCGGACAAAATCGCAGATCCGGCAGAAAACCTCGCGCATCCAGCCGTAAACTTCCGCGCCGGAGTTCATCTGCGATATTTCGACCCACGGGTCCTGTCCTTCAAAAAGAACGCTCGGATTCTCATTGATCTCGATAATAAAATGAATCGTGCTGTCCAAAATAGTAAAGCTGATTCTTTTGATGAGATTTAACGGGTACTGCTTTTGATCGAACAGCTTCCACATGCGGTTCAATACCGCCATTACACCGGACTCATTTCCGGCTTTCAGCGCTTTGATCAAATCTTCCTGCAGCTTGATCGGATAATTCTTCGAGTTGAAATGATCAAAGTCGGAGCCCTCGATGAACGGAATCCGGTTCGACTCGTTTTTCATTTCCTTCAGCTTATAATTGACCGCGTTTGTAAAAGTGGACTCCAGCACTTTGACATCCACCGGTTTCAGGATATAATCAAAAGCACCAAGCTTCAGCGCCTTTTGGGCATATTTGAAATCGCTGTACACGCTGAGCAGAATAATGACCGTGGACGGGGCGATCGCTTTGATATTCTCGATCAGCTGCAGGCCGTCCATATGGGGCATTTTCACATCCGTCAGCACAATGTCGGCCGGGGCGCGCGTAAAGAGCTCCAGCGCCGCCTCGCCGTTCGGCGCGCTCCCCGCAATCTGTAAATTCAGTTTTTTCCAGTCGATATAATTGACCAGACCGTCCCGGATGATGCTTTCATCGTCCACTATGATCAGTTTCAGCATAAAAATCCCTCTTGTTTGGAGACACCTCGGTTTTATTTGATGGCCGGTATGTGAATGCTTGCGATTGTCTCGTCGCCGATCGTTTGAAAAACAACGCCGTATTCCGCGCCGTAAGTCAGCTTGATCCTCTGATTCACATTGCGGAGTCCGTGGCCCTTGTACTGATTGCCTTCCGCAAGAAGGCTTTTTATTTTGTCCAGGTCGGCTTTCATTCCGTTGTTGATCACATCAAAGATTACCTCCCCGTCCTTTTGATAGCCGTATATTTTGATGTAGCAATGGTGGTCGCAGTTTTCAATTCCGTGGGCGATCGCGTTTTCCACCAGAGGCTGGATAATCAGCTTAATCGTTTTCAAATCGAGAATCTCTTCGTCAATGTAGAAAAAGGTTTCAAATTGATGGGAATAGCGGACCTTTTGAATGGACAGGTAGCTTTCCACCTGTTTGATTTCCTTTTCGATCTCGATCACCGTATCGCCGTCGTTCAGGCTGTAACGCAAAAGAGACGCCAGCGCGGTCACGATTCCGTTGATTTCCTCCGCGTGATATTTCATCGCCATCCAGTTGATTGTGTCCAGCGTATTGTACAAAAAATGAGGGTTGATCTGCGCGACCAGCGCTTTCAGCTCGGCATCTTTCTGCTTGATCTTTGTAATATATACGTCCTGGATCAAGCTTTGTATTTTTTCCATCATATAAGTATAGCTGTTGTACAGGATTGCGACTTCTCCCTTGTATTGGTGGGAGTTTTCAATTTTGATCTTCAGATGGTTTTTGTCCACCTGCTTCATGCTTTTGGCAAGCTGCTTGATCGGCTTTGTGATCTCGATGGAGAAGGAAAGCGAAAGGATCACGGCCAGCAGAAGGCTCAATAAAGCGACGATGACGATTGTGCCGATCAGCGCGTCTGTTTTCTCATACATCGTGTCGGTCGGAATCAGAGAAATCAGCTTCCAGTCGGACTGGGTCAGGGAATGATAATAGATCATATAATTTTTGCCGTCTATGGCTGCGTAATTCAGGCCGGAATTTTTGTCGAGCTTCAGGTTTTTCGGAAGATTCAGCTTCACGCCGTCCGAAGAAATCGCGTCGTTGTTTTCATCGATCAAATACACCTTTCCGCTGTCTCCGATACTGATATTTGACAGGATCAGCTGGATCTGTGTAATATCCACCCCGACGGTCAGCACGCCGATCTCCCTGCCCGGCTCCTTCACGTCGTAAATCACCTTGGAAACGGCAAGCTGCCTGGGGCTAAAGTTGTCCGCCACGTGCCAATAGAATTTCCCGTTGGAATGCGTGGTTTTGATAAACCAGTCGTCCTGTTCGACCAGCTTGGAGGAAATCACGTCGTTGGTGGTGACATAGGGGGAATACTGGGCGTCGAGCAGAGGGTAGATTTCGATGGACAGATACTGCTGGCTGTAGATAACGGTGTATAAAATCGTGTTTCGCATTGAATTCAGCTGGGTGGCAAATTCCACCGGATCGGCCGAAGCGTAGGTGAGGTTTTGCTGGATGCTGTCGTTTTGTGACATATAAAGCGAGGTGCGCTTCATATTGTCGAGGACATTCGAGATGTTTTTGGAGGTCTGGTCCAGCGTGTTCAGCGCGTTGTTCTTAATCTCGTCGTTTACCACCCTGCTGGATAAATTGATGGTTACGACCGTCAGAATGGAGATCGTCACAACAATAATCAGGATATAGGATACCAGTAATTTTTTAAACAGCATTTTGCCGGCTCCCTTCTTCCGTCTCTCTTAAAAATCTATCTTGACAAATACGGGAACAAATTCATTTGTTTATTTTTACTAATATTATCGTTTCCGTGTTTTATATTATATCATTAACGGCGACAATTCCATGGAAATCGCGTAACAGAGTAGGATTGTCCACAAAATCTTATAAATTTCGCGTTTTATTTTGTGACTAAATCCTTTACTATGGTTGTAGTGATTTCACACCGATTTCACAATTCAAAAGGAGGAGTTTTTGTGAAAAAAGCAAAAAAAATTTTAAGCTGGTGCCTTGCCGGTTGTCTCGCGCTCGGAATGATGCCGGGCTGCGCCCAGAACCAGCAGTCTGAAACCAGCAGCACCACCGTCAAGGACGTGACCATTACCTTTATGAGGCAGAAGGACACGACGAACAGTGTTACCAAATGTGTCAGCGCGTTTGAAAAAGCGTATCCGCACATTAAGGTCAAGCTGCTGAGCATGCCCGCTTCGTCGGACGCGCTGCACAACACGCTGGTGACCGCTTTGGCGGCGGGTGATTCCAGTTTTGACGTGATGGCCATGGACTCTGTTTGGACACAGGAATTTTTGGACGCCGGCTGGGTCGAATCGGTTGACTCGGCGTTCACACAGAGCGAGCGGAGCAAATACCTTTCGAGTACGTTGAATAGCGTAACATACAACGGCAAGGTATATGCTTATCCGTATTTTACCGACTGCGGCCTTCTGTATTACCGCAAGGACATCATCACGACGCCCCCGAAAACATGGGACGAGCTGATCCAGATGAGCAAAGCCAACATCGGCAAAAACGGGATTAAATACGGCTATGTGATGCAGGGCGCCCAGTATGAGGGATTTGTGTGCAACGTGATGGAATTTATCCATGGGAACGGCGGAGACGTCCTTACCAACGGAAAGGTTTCGATCAACACCTCGAACGTGATCAACGGGCTGCAGGATATGAAGAACGTTTTAAGCAGCGGCATCACACCCGCCGGGGTCAACACCTATAAAGAAGTGGACTGCGCCCAGCTGTTCACACAGGGCGAAACGCTGTTCATGCGTGATGTGCCGAAATATCTGTCCGTTGTGAACGCGGACACTTCCAAGGTTAAAGGCAAAGTCGGCATATGCGAGCTGCCGAGAGGCAACGACGGAACACACGGCGTCGGGAACCTGGGCGGCTACAACATGGGAATCAACATTAATTCCAACAATAAAGAAGCGGCTCTCACCTTCGTCCAGTATATGACCGGCGAGGCAGGGCAGAAAGTCAACGCGCTTCAGGGCGGCTACTGCCCGACCAGATCGTCTCTTTATAAGGATGAGGAAATTCTGGCAAAATATCCGGACTGGGAGAAATTTGAAAGCATCTTCGCCGACGGCGTTCCGAGGCCGCTGACTCCCAAATACTCCAAAATGTCCGACTCCATGCAGATTAACTTCAACAAAGCCGTGAACGGCCTGCTGCCGATCAAAACAGCGGTCGAAAACGTGGAAAAAGACCTGAAAAGCATTTTGAATCAGAATTAGCCGAAGCCTGGCAAACAGCAATATAGGGGGGACGTACTTTGATATCGCTTCACAAGAAAAAAACTATCGGCGTAAGTGAAGCCAGGCTTGGTTATATGCTTGTTGCGCCGGCGTTATTCTGCATTTTGATGATCGCTATATACCCTATCCTGAAAACACTGAGTTTAAGCCTTTACAGCATGAATCTTCAGTCGCCGTCCGACACAAAGTTTATCGGATTGGATAATTTTAAAACATTGTTATCCGACCTGAGATTTCTGTCCGCTTTCTGGAACACCATTAAATTTACGGTCTGTTCCGTGGCTTTTGAACTTTGCGTCGGCATGGTGATGGCGCTGCTTATGAATATGAAGCTGAAGGGAACCGGTGTGATCCGGGCGGCGGTTCTGGTGCCGTGGGCAATCCCCACTTCCGTGTCGGCTCTTATGTGGATGTTCATGTATAACGACCAGTACGGCGTCGTCAACGACATCCTGACGAAGCTCGGCATTATTTCCAAGAACGTAGCCTGGCTCGGTCAGGCCAGCACTGCAATGAAAGCCATGATTTTTACCGACGTCTGGAAAACGTCGCCGTTCATGGGATTGCTTCTTCTTGCCGGCCTGCAGGGAATTTCGTCCGATATCTATGAAGCAAGCGCGGTTGACGGAGCAAGCAAAATCCGGCAGTTTTTCAGTATCACCCTTCCGTTGCTCAAGCCGACGATGCTGGTTGCTCTGATTTTCAGAACGATCGAAGCGTTCCGGGTGTTCGACATTGTGTTCGTCATGACGGGCGGGGGACCCGGCAATTCCACCGAGACGCTCTCACTGTACGCATACAAAACTATTTTCAGGAACCTCGATTTCGGCATGGGTTCCGCCGTCGCCGTGGTCATATTCCTGTTCGTACTGGTTTTTGCCTTCGTTTACATCCGTGTCCTGGGCAAGGATACCTTATAGGAAAGGAGTGATGAAATGAAAAACAATCCGGTTAAAAGAACGATTTTCTATATCTTTCTCGTATTCTTCTTAACGTTTATCCTGTTTCCGTTCTTTTGGCAGCTGCTGACTTCCGTCAAACCGATCAAGGAATTATGGAGCATTCCTCCAACATGGATTCCGAGTCAAATCAATCTCAGTTACTACGAGTCGGTATTTTTCAAACGATCTTTTACCACTTATCTGAAAAACAGCTTTATCGTCGCCGGCTGCACAACGGCCTTCAGCCTTTTCATTACTTCCTTTGCGTCGTATGCGCTGGCAAGACTGAATTTCAGGGGCAAAAAATCGATTTTGTGCCTCTCGCTTTCCGTATCCATGTTCCCCGCGATCGCAATCGTCAGCCCCCTGTTCCTGTTTATGAGGAACTGCCATCTGCTGAATTCCTACTGGGGCCTGATCCTTACCTATTCCACGTTTGCCATTCCGCTTTCCCTGTGGAACCTGAACGCGTATTTTAAGCAGATTCCGCTGGACCTGGAGGAATCGGCAAAGGTGGACGGCGCGACGCCGATCCAGGCGTTTCTTAAAATTATTTTTCCGCTGGCGGCGCCCGGAATGTTCACGACGGCGATCCTGACGTTCATCGCGGCATGGAACGAATTCTTCTATTCCCTGACCTTCAACACCGCCGACAACATGCGCACGGTCCCTGTGGGGATCGCCATGTTCCCGGGAGATTACGACATGCCGTGGGGCGACATATCCGCCGCTTCGGTCGTAGTCACCATTCCGCTGATCATTATGGTGCTGATCTTCCAGAAGCGGATCATTTCCGGCTTGACCGCGGGTGCGGTGAAAGGATAACGGATTTACCGCAAATCACAAGCACAGTCTTTTGTGCAAAAATCCTGGGAAACGGCAAACGTTGCGCTTCCGGGATTTTTGCACGGTTTCAGGAAACTTTATGAAAACGGGGAGATCTCGTACCGGGAAACCGGAAAACGTTTCCCGTACGGGCCCCCAATGAGAGAGGAGGGGTACCTGATGCAAAGCAAAATGCTTTCGGACTACGTGCTGTCCATCCGGTTTGACGATCTGCCGCAGGCCGCCGTGGAAACGGGGAAAATGTGCGTGGAGGATCTTCTCGGCGTCGCCCTGTCCGCTTCGCGGCGCCCGGAGGCGAAAATCTGGGAAACCTATTTTCTGGACGACCCGCGCACGCAGCAGTCCGCCGTCTGGAAGGCCGGCTTCGCCTGCATCGGTTTCCGGGAGGCCGCCGGCCTGAACGCCGCGCTCGGCCATATGCTCGACATGGATGACGTTCACAATTCGTCGATCACGCATTTGGGCACGGTCACCATTCCGGCGGCCATTGCCGTTGGA
>JAAYUL010000059.1 GCA_012517675.1 Clostridiales bacterium
CCCGGTGTATTTTCGCTTTCAGTAGGGTCAGAACCATTTTATTTTTCCTCCAGACTCAATACCGTATTGTCGATCAGCCTTGTGCCGCCGAACCGGACGGCGACGGCCGCCAGCGCCTTTCGGCCCGGCTCGACGCGTTCGATCTCTTCCAGCGTGCCGCCGTCGAGGATCTCAATGTACTCCGGCTTCGCGAGCGGCTCTTTCCGGATTTCCCGCCCGATCACCTCCGCCAGCCGTTCCGCACGATCGCAGCCTTCCTCGCCGGACGCGAGGAGCCCGCGCGCCTTTGCCAGCCCTCGGCTCAGGGAAAGCGCCTGCTTGCGCTCCTCCGGGCTCAGGTACATGTTTCTCGAGCTCATGGCGAGGCCGTCCTTTTCCCGCACAATGGGGCAGACGACGATTTCCACCGGGATGTGCAGGTCCCGGACCATTTTTTGAATCACGACCGCCTGCTGGGCGTCCTTCTGGCCGAAATACGCGCGGTCCGGCCGGACGATGTTGAACAGGATATTCACCACGGTGGCGACCCCTTTGAAATGGATGGGACGGGACGCCCCGCAGAGCTTTTGGGTCAGCCCGCCCTTGACCTCCACCTCCGTGGAAAAGCCCGGCGCGTAAATTTCGTCCGCCTCCGGACAGAATACGACGTCCGCTCCGGCCTCTTTCGCAAGCCGGTAATCGCGTTCGGTATCCCGCGGATATTTTTCAAAGTCCTCCCCCGGGCCGAACTGGGTGGGATTTACAAAAATGCTGACGGCCGCCAGGCCGTTTTCGGCCTTCGCCCTCCGGATCAGGGACAGGTGCCCTTCGTGCAGGTATCCCATGGTCGGCACGAACCCCAGCGTCTGCTCCTTCCGGCCGCTGCGTTTCCTCCAATCCTCTAATTCCCCGATTGTTTTTACCAAGCTCATACGGTATACTCCTTATTCTATATTAAAGCTTTTCCAGAACGGACGCGTCCATGGAAAACGTGTGCTTTTCCTCCGGGAACCGCTGCTCCCTGACATCCTGAACATAACCTGCGACGGCGCCCGTGATGGTTTCTTTCAGATGCGCGTACTGCCTGACGAACCTGGGGGTGAAATCCGAATACATGCCCAGAATGTCGTGGATGACCAGAATCTGGCCGTCGCAGCAGCGGCCGGCGCCGATCCCGATGGTGGGAACGCCGACTTTTTCGGTGATGACCTGCGCAAGCTCCTTGGGGACCGCTTCCAGAACGATGCTGAACACGCCGGCTTCCTCCAGCGCAAGGGCGTCCTCAATCAGCGCTTTGGCCCGGGCCTCTTCCCTGCCCTGCACCTTGAACCCGCCGAACACGTTGACGGACTGCGGCGTAAGGCCGATGTGCCCCATGACCGGAATCTGCGCCCGCACGATCGCCCGGACCGTGTCCGCCATGATTTTTCCGCCTTCCAGCTTCACGGCTCCCGCGCCGCCTTCCTGAATCAGCCGCCCGGCGTTGCGCACCGCTTCCTCCGCGCTGACATGATACGACAAAAACGGCATGTCGCCGACCACCAGCGCCCGCTTTGCCCCGCGGGACACACACCGGCAGTGGTAAACCATGTCGTCCATCGTCACTTCCAGCGTGGAGTCGTGCCCCTGCATGACCATGCCGAGCGAATCGCCGACCAGAATGGCGTCGATCCCGCCGCCGTCGATGATTTTCGCCATGGAATAATCGTAGGCCGTCAGCATCGTGATTTTTTCTTTCTTCCGCTTTGCCTGCGCAAACGACTGCGCGGTAAATTTACCGTCCATTGCAATTTCCGCCTCCTTTTAATAGTTCCCGGAATTTTTCCGCCTGCTCCCGGTTCAGCCGGCGCCCTTCCTCCATGGAAACCGTTTTGAGCGCCAGCTCCCGGTAAATTTCCAATTCTTCGGGAAGCTCCTTCTCCATAGCCTTCAAATGCATGGCCACCGTGCCGTAATCCGCGCGCGCGATGGGCCCGGTCAGGGCGTTTGCCGCGCCCTTTTCCTCTATGTTTTTCAGCGTGCCGGAAATCAGCGGGCGCACCGCCCGGAACAGGCTTTCCCCGTCCATTCCGGCGGCTTCCATCATGCGCATGCCGCAGTCGAGCAGGGTGACGAGATAATTGGAAATCACGCAGGCGCCCGCGTGATAAAGGGGCTTGCGGTCCGCCCGGATTTCGTTGAAAACGCCTCCGGTCCGGTTCAGGATTTCCCGAATCGCCCGCAGGGCCTCCGGCGTGCCCTCAATGCTGAAAAAGGTTTCCTCCAGCAGGGCCGCACCGGTCACCGGGCCGCCGAAGCTCTGCAGCGGGTGCATGGCGCCCACGGGGCAGCCCGCCGCCTGAATTCCGGCCAGGCAGCCGGAGGAGCAGGCCCCGCTCGCGTGGACCCAGATTCCGCCGGAAGGAATCCGGCCGCTTTCCAGCAGCGCGGAAACCCGGCGGTCCACCTTGGGCAGGGCGTCGTCCGGCGTCGTGAGAAAAACGACATCGCAGGCGGGCGCCAGCGCTTCCGGCGACGCAAAGAACCGGGTGCCGGTGAGCCGCGCCGCCGCCCGCGCCGATTCCGGCGTTCTGCTGCAATAGCCGGACACCGTCAGCCCGTGCTTTTGAAAATAAAGGCCGAGCGCCCCGCCGACCTTGCCCGCGCCGATAAATCCGATTTTCATGTTTTTCATCTCCCGCGCGCCGATTGATAATCCTCAAAAAGCAACTGACACGAATGTCATAAATCAATTATATGACATTCGTGTCAGAAAATCAAGAGAATACCACGATTTAAATTGCCAATAATAAAAAAACCGCCAAAGCGTCTGCCTGATTCACACCGCCGAACGCCGCGCGCCGCCATTCTCTGACTGAAGCGAAACGGAAACGATGATTATTTGACTGGATATGACCGATTATACCACCTAAATATTTGCAATTTAGTATTAATTATACAGCCTTTTATCCTAACATCTGCGGATCGGTCGGAGATTTTCTATGCATACTATATAATATTTTTAAAATTATTTCAATAAAACTATTGAATGATTGAATCCAAGCTATTATAATCAAAGTGTAAAAGGTCAAAAACAATCACAAACGATTATAAAAAAGCAAAGGTTGACTGGTTTGCATGTTTGAAGAGGAAAGAAAGCAAAAAATCATCAAGTATATTCAGAAAAACTCCCGTTCCTCCGTTCAGGAGCTCTGTTCCCTGCTCGGCGTTTCCGAGTCAACGGTGCGGCGCGACCTGGCCGAGCTGGAAACACGAAAGCTGCTGAAGCGCACGCACGGCGGCGCGATCGACCTCCATTCCGTACACTTTGAACCGACCTACAGCGAAAAAGAGAGCCGGTACCGGGAGGAAAAGGCGCTGATCGCGAAAAAAGCCGCGGAATTGATTGAAAGCGGGGATTCTCTGCTTATCGACGCCGGCACGACAACGTCCTTTCTGATTCCGGAACTGGCCCGGTTCAAGGACCTGACGGTTGTAACCAACTCGGTTTATCTGATGCAGAAGCTCGCGTCCCTTCCGGATATCGAAATCGTCTGTACGGGGGGCGTCCTCCGAAAAAACACCATGGCTCTGGTCGGCCCGCTGTCGGAAAGCGTGCTGGACCGCATCCGGGTGGACAAGGCCTTCATTGCGACAAACGGGCTGGATATTGCCGGCGGGCTGACCACGCCGAACATTGTGGAAGCTTCCATCAAGCAGAAAATGATCCGTGTCGCCAATCACGTTTACGTTTTGGCGGATCATTCAAAAATCGGACAAGTCTCTTTTGCAAAGTTTGGGGAAGTGACCGACATCGACGCCTGCATCACGGGAAGCGAAATTTCCGACGGCCAGAAAACCGCCTTTGAAAGGGTCAATGTGAAAATCTACACGGTGGAAGCGGGTGATTCCTCTCCATAAACGGAAAGCCCGCGCGGGAAACCGCTATCGGGCCGCATGACGCGCCGAATTTCCCCATCCGGCAGTGCCGGAAATCACGATACGGCGGCCATAGAGTTCCAGCCGGGGCGCCGAAAATGGAAAAGGAGACGGATGCACAAAGCAGGCTGGTATAAAAGCTGAATTTCCCATGATAAGGAGGAGGAGTTTCGTGAGTATCATTTTGTCAAGGATCGACAGCCGTCTGCTGCACGGCATTGTCGCAACCCAGTGGGCGCCCAGCGTCGCCCCGGACCGGCTCATGATCATTGACGACGAATTTGCAAACGATCCGGTCAAAAAAGAAAGCATGAGGCTTGGCAAGCCCGCGGGGATGGCACTTTCCATTATTTCCAGAGAAAAGGCGTACGCCAATTTCAGCAGCCATAAATATGACGGCCAGAGGGTGTTTCTGGTGGTCCGCGACCCGCAGATCATTCTGGACCTTCTGCATCAGGGCGAAAAAATTCCGAAGCTGACGATCGGCTGCACGCTGATTCCCGAAACGGAGGCCGTCAAAGTGAGCCGGCGCGCTTACGTAAAAAAGGAAGAAATCGAAATTTACCGGTCGATTGCAAAAACCGGAACCGAAATCACCGTTCAATACGTGCCGGCGGATTCCGAGGAACCGCTGTCGAAGTATCTGGAATAAGAGGAAGGAGAACGTTATGAATATTCAGGCATGGCAAGTCATTTTGATTACACTGATCGCCTTTATTAAAGCGATTGATTTTTACGGCACCCAGATTCTGACTTTTAACTCGATCATTTACGGCCTTCTGACCGGCCTGGTGTTGGGCGATCCCATGACGGGCCTGGCCGTCGGCGGAACGATTCAGCTCATGTCGCTCGGCGTTGCCGGTCTGGGCGGCGCCAGCGTGCCGGATTACCAGACAGCCGCCATTATTGCGACGGCCATTTCGATTGCCAGCGGAAAAGGCACGCAGGTCGGTCTGGCGGTCGGCGTCGCGGTCGGCATGCTGGGCGTTCAGCTGGACGTGATCGCGAAGATTCTGAACGGCTTTATCGCAAGGAAATCGCAGGCTTACGCAAACCAGCACGAATTTAAAAAGATGCTCGCGATCCTCTGGATCTGCCCCGTTCTGATCGGACTGACGGCGGCTCTGCCGACCTTCCTTTCCATCACATGGGGCGTCAGCGCCGTCAATTTCGTCCTCAACGTGATGCCCGCGTGGTTTACCAGCGGCCTTTCCATTGCGGGGGGCCTGCTTCCGGTCATCGGCGTCGGCATGCTGCTGAATTACATGCCGGCCAAAAATACCTCAGCTTTATTATTCTGGGATTTGTGCTCGCCGCGTACCTGAAGATGTCGATCCTTCCGATCGCGCTGATCGGCGCCGCGTGCGCGTATGAGATGTACAAACAAAAAACCAACGAACAGAAAAAGCTGGCAGTCGCCGCGCAGGAAGGAGCACTGGAAGATGAATAACACGAATATAGGAAAAGAAAATCCGTCGGCGCCGCAGGAACCGCAAGAGGAGAAAAAAATGATGCTGACGAAAAAAGATTTGAGACGCTGCGCCATCCGGTGGCTGATGGGCGTCAACACCTTCAACTACGAAGGACAGGAATCCTCGTCCGTCGTTTTCGCCCTGGCCCCCGCGCTGCGCAAACTGTACCCGAACGACGACGATTATATTAAATCGCTGAACAACCAGTACAAATACTTCAACGTCACGCCTCCCATCGGCGGCCTGCTGCTGGGCGCGGGGCTTGCCCTTGAGGATAAGGACCGGCTGAAATCCCTGAACGCGGTGCAGGACCTCAAGGTCGGCCTGATGGGCTCGATGTCCGGAATCGGCGACACGATCCTCTGGATTATGATTCCGACGATTTTCGGCTCCATCGCGGGCTACATGGCGCAGCAGGGCAACCCGGTGGGCCTGCTGGTATGGGTGCTTTTCACGCTGGCAATTTTCATCTGGAAGCTGAGCTTCTTTGATTACGGCTACCGGTTCGGCGTCCGCGTCATCACCCAGCTGGGCCAGCAGCTCAACATCTTCACGGAAGGCGCCAGCATTCTCGGCCTGACCGTCGTCGGCGCCCTGATCTCCACGGTGGTCACGCTGAAAACCGGGGCGGTGTTCCAGTTCGGCGATGTGAAAATGAATGTTCAGACCGACATTCTGGACAAGATTTTCCCCGCGCTTCTGCCGATTGCCGCAACATGGATCGTTTACAAGCTGCTGCATAAAAAAGTGAGCATGACCTGGATCATCCTCGGCATCATCGTAATTTCCATGATCGGGGCCGCGACGGGCATATTCGCCAAATAAAACAGCAAACAGAGCAAAAACGGGAAACAGATACCGCAAATCGGCAGGCCGGCCCGCCGTACGGCCGGATTTCGCGGTATCCGTTTCCGTATAAAGGGGACTTGAATATGAAAGCGGCTTCTGTATTTCAAACAATTACGCCGAAAAATGAATTTTACCTGGTCGGCTATTTCGACGACATCCGGAAATTGCCGGCGCTTGGCGTCCACGACGAGCCGTATGTCAACCTGATGCTCCTGAAGGATGGAGATTGCAGCCTTCTCTTTGTCGCCATCGACGTCTGCATTGTTTCAAAGGAAAAAATTGAACCGGTCAAGCGGAGGCTTTCGGAAAAGCTGGGCATTCCGTATGACCGCATCACCGTCAACTCCATTCATTCCCATTCCTGCGCCAACGGGTTCGACACCGAGCTGCCCGCGCCGAAGGACAACCCCGAATACGTGGACTATGTGGGCGAAACGATCGTCCGCGCCGCTTTGACCCTGCCGGACAAGCTGACGGAGGTGCGCGCGGAATATTTGAAGACGAATGTCCGCGGCTGGTACAGCAACCGGAATGACAAGACGAAGCCGTTCGACGACGAGGCGGTTCTCCTCCGCTTTCTGGACGGCTCCGGCCGGGCGGCGGGCGCTTTCCTGAATTTCAACTGCCACGCCACGGTGGTGGGGCCACAAAACCGTTACCTGACCACCGACGTCATCGGCGAGGTGCGCCGGAACCTGACGGATTTCGCCGGAATCATGCCCTATACGTTTACCGGCGCTTCGGGCGACCTGGGAAACCGGCAGTTCCGCCGGGGACACGGTTTTGAGGAGCTCAGCCGCGTCGGCGCGGGGATTTCCGGAGAAATAAAAAAAGGCGCTTTCCGCCCGATTTCCATGGAAGGCTTTCATCTGAAATTTTTCGACTACCACGTCCGCTATGACAACACCAAATATTTCGAGGAATACCGGGCAAGCCTGGAACAGGTGCGGAGCGCGCTGGCTTCCGGCAAGCTGACCGCCGACCAGACGAAAAACCGGCTGGCGGAAGAAGAACAGCTCAAGGGGAAGCTGACCGTCGAACAGGTCGATTTCCACATCGTGTGCAAAATCATCACGCTGGGCGGCGTGCAGATCGTCACCTTCCCCGGCGAGCTGGCGAGCATTTTCGGCATGCGGATCAAGCAGAGCAGCAAGGCCGCCCTGCCCCTTGTCCTCGGGTACGCGGACGGATACCACGGCTATTTTGTCCCGGAATCGGACTACGGCACAACCTATGAATCCCTGGTTTCACGGATGCCGAAAGGCGAAACCGAAAAAATGATTGACGAACTGAGGAAATGTTTATGAGACGTTTTGTGATCGCCTCTCACCACGAATTTGCCCTCGGGCTGAAAAAAACGCTGGAGTTTCTGACCCGGACCGGCCATGTCTATGCGATTTCCGCTTATGTGGACAGCAAGCCGCTGGAGAAAAGCATAGAAGAAGTCTTTTCCCAATTCGCCAGGGACGACGAAGTAATTATTCTGACGGACATGCTGCAGGGCAGCGTGAATCAGAAGTTCTACCCTTACATGAACGACCGCGTCCATTTGATCTGCGGCGTAAACGTGCCCTGCGCGATGGCTTTGGCTTTGTACCCGGAGGATGAGGCTTTGACCCCCGAGCGCATCCGCAGGGTCCTGGAAGAAAGCCGGTCCCAGATGATTTACGTGAACGAATACAAGAACCAGGCGGACGAGGACGACGAATAAGGCGGGCGGGGCGCATTGGGCAAAGCCTGAAAAGAAAAAACAGAGCATCCCAAGATTTTCAAAACGGAACCCGCCGGGTTCCGTTTTCTTGGGGACGCTCTGTTTTTTTATGATGAAGAAGGACAGGCTCCGGGAAGCAAGGTGACGGGAATGACCGGCGCGGGGTCGCCGCAATGCTCCCCGATGATTTTTTCCATCCAGATCATGTCGTACCACGTGCCGAATTTGCAGCCACATTTTGTGAAATGCCCCGCTTTCCGATATCCCAGGCGCTCGTGAAACCTCATGCTGGCATTGTCAAGGCGGTCGTCCGGATGCGGCGTGTACGCAATGCAGGCGTTCAGGTTCAGAATGTTCTGGCGTTTCAGAATCCCTTCCAATTCCAGATACAGCTGTTTCCCCAGCCCCTTCCCCCTTTGGTCCCGCCTGAGATAGATGCTGGTTTCGACGGCCCAGTCGTAAGCGGCCCGCTCTTTGAACGCGGAGGCATACGCGTACCCGACGGCCGCATGGCCTTCGGCCGCGACCAGATACGGATATTTCAGCAGGACCTGACGAATCCGCCGCGCGAATTCGGAAACGGAAGGGACCTCATACTCGAAGGAAACCGCGGTGTTCCGAACATAAGGCGCGTAAATTTCCAAAAGCTCCTCCGCGTCCGCTTCGTCCGCCATGCGAATGGAGACATCCATGCCCATCATCGTCCTTTTTTCAGAAATACGGAATCTGCTGTTCAGTATAGCAGGGAACGGACGTATTTTTCTTTCCTCCGGGAACCGTGCCCGCAAAATCACGCCGTTTTGCCGCATCGCCGCGCCGCTTATTCCGCGTATTGAAGCAAGCGGAAATTCAGCAGTGCGGCAACGGCCCCGAGGATCACAAACGAGACGACCAGGCCGATCATCCGCCCGGGCGGCAGGAAAATGCCGAGCGACGCCTGAAACATCGTCTGGGAAATCACACAGGCGCCGACGCCGGTCAAAAAAGTGAGCAGGACGGGCGCCAGCTTGTAGCCGGCCTTCTTTTTCCGCAGCAGCATGACCCCGCAGGCCGCCGCCGCAGGCAGAACAACGCCCAGATCGATCGCGAACGCGGGCTCCGTGGTGTAGATTTCAATGGTTTCCATCGGCCGCCCCGTAACGGCGGCAGGCAGAATAAACATCAGCCATACCAGCGCGGAGCAGCCGCCGACGATCAGAAAGACCCCTGTTCCGATCAAATGCTTTCCATATATTTTTTCCCCATACACTTCCGACTCCGCAATATTTTTCAAAGACAGAA
>JAAYUL010000060.1 GCA_012517675.1 Clostridiales bacterium
CCAGGTTTTTCTCCACCTTTTCCTCGAACACCAGCGCCATCACGTCGCCCCAGCGGTCGGTCTTCTTCGTTTCCAGCCCGAACTGCTTCGCAACCTCCAGCGCCTTTTCGGTGTCGCCCTTGAAGGAAAGAAAGTCCACGCCGGCGTATTCCCGGATGGCGTCGTTCATTGAAAGGCGGCGGAACGGGAGGGCAAGGCTGATCTCCTCCCCCTGATAGGAAATCCGTTCGGCACCGCACACCTGCTGCGCGCAGGTATGGATCATGTTCTCGGTCAGCTCCATCATGCCGTTGTAATCGGTGTAAGCCTCGTACAGCTCGATGGTGGTGAACTCCGGGTTATGTCTGACGTCCATGCCCTCGTTGCGGAAGATGCGGCCGATTTCATACACGCGCTCCATGCCGCCCACAATCAGGCGCTTTAAGTGGAGCTCGGTCGCAATGCGCAGGTACATGTCGATATTGAGCGTGTTGTGATGCGTGATGAACGGCCTTGCCGCCGCGCCGCCCGCAATGGTGCTCAGGATCGGGGTTTCCACCTCGATGTAGGCGCGGCTGTCGAGGAAATTCTGGATCGTGCGGATGATGCGGCTGCGCTTAACGAAGGTCTCCTTGACCTCCGGGTTCACGATCAGATCGATATAGCGCTGGCGGTAACGCAGGTCGGTGTCCTTCAGCCCGTGGAATTTTTCCGGCATGGGAAGCAGGGATTTGGACAGCAGCCGGATTTCCTTTGCGTGGACCGAAATTTCACCCCGCCGCGTTTTGAACACATAGCCCTTTACGCTGATGATGTCGCCCAGGTCCCAGCAGTTTTTCAGGTCGTTGTAGCTTTCTTCGCCCACCTGGTCGATTTTCAGGTACACCTGCATTCTGCCGGTCCGGTCGTACACATCCAGAAAGCTGGCCTTGCCCATGTCGCGCCAGCTCATAATGCGGCCCGCAATGCAGACATCCTTGTTTTCCAGTTCCTCGAACCGGTCGCGGATTTCCTGCGCGGTCCTGTCGCGGTCGCATGTTGTGATATGGAACGGATCCTTTCCCGCCGCCTGCAGCGCGCTCAGCTTGTTCCTGCGGATCTGCAGCAGCTCGCTCAGCTCCTGCTGCTCCGCGGCTTCGTTGGGCTGGTTGTTCGTTTCGCTCATCTTTAACTCTCCTAAACTGTTATTACTTTCAAGGAAGCAATCGGCGCTTCGCCGGGGCCTGTCCATTCCCCGCGCCCCGCAAAGGCGGGCGCATAGCAAAAGGGCAGGATGACCCCCGTCAGCCCCGCCCTTTCAGATTATTTGGAAATGGTAAGAATTTCGTATTCCATTTCGCCGGCCGGGACTTCAACGGCAACCTTGTCGCCGATCCCGTGATTCAAGAGCGCTTTCCCCACCAGGGATTCGTCCGATATATTCCCCGCAAGCGGGTCGGCCTCGTTGGAGCCGACGATTTTGTAATTGGCAACCGTATTCTTTCCCGTCGCCGGGTTGGTCACGCGGACCTCGATCTTCGAACCGATGTGAACATTTTCACTGCTCAGCTCGCTCTCGTCGATGACCTTCACATTTTTGAGCATGACCTCAATGTCCGCGATTCGCGCTTGCACAATCGCCTGCTCGTTTTTCGCTTCGTCGTACTCGCTGTTTTCAGACAGGTCGCCGAAAGAAAGGGCCACCTTGATTTTCTCCGCGACTTCCTTGCGCTTGACGCTTTTTAATTCTTCAAGCTCTTCCTCAAGCTTTTCAAGTCCTTCTTTTGTCAGGACAATCTGTTTGACCATTCGGAATCACACCTTCTTATTCAAATACATACCATACCCGGAAAACAATAATACATACATTATAGTGAACCGCGTTCGTTCTGTCAATCAATTGTAAAAGAAAGACATCGGCAGCCGCGGCGGGATGCGTGCAAGCAACCGAAAATACAGGGGCATGCGGCGCATGCCCCTGATGGTTTCCGCAAATGGAACGGTGTCCGTTTCGTTCGTCACCCGGCCTTTGAGGCCGTGCCGGAGGACGCCGCGCTCCCGGACGAACCGGAGGAGGAGGCACTGCCCGAATCGGAGCCCGGAACCTGCTGCACGCCGGCGCCCTGACGGATCAGCGCGGCAACGGCGGCCTGAAGCTGCGGGTCGTCGGCCTCGGCCAGCTGGCCGCGCACCAGCTTCGCCTGCTGCTCCTGCGTCAGCTCCTTGCCGATGTCCACATCAATGCCCTTGCCGGTGAAGGTTTCCCCGTTCAGCGTGAGGTAATTCGCGACGGAAAGCACAATGGCCGAACCGTCGGAAAGGGCGACGACCTCGTCCTTCGTGCCGGAGCCCCCGGTCTTTTTGCCGACCAGCAGCCCCTTTTTGTAATCGCGGATATCCGCCGCAAACAGCTCCGCCGCGCCCAGCGTATCGCCGTTCACCAGTACGCTGACCGGCAGGTTCACCGCATTTGAGGTAGAGGTGTACTCCACCGTCGTCTTGCCGCTTTTGCCGCGGTAGCTCACCGTGTTCCCTGCGGGAAGCAGCGTGTCGAGCATGGCGGCCATTCCCTTCATGCTGCCGCCGGAATTGCCGCGCAGGTCCACGACAAGGCCCACGGCCTGTTTTTTGACCAGCGCCGCGAGCGCGTCGTTAAATTCGCAGGCGTTCGTGTCGGTAAACGCCGAAATGTTAATATACGCCACGTTTCCGTTGATCATGAAGGAGCTCAGGGTCTGGTCGGTATACTCGGCGCGGGTCACCTCAATGACCTTCGACTCCGTCTTCGTGCTGTTCCCGTCGGCCGTTTTGCGCAAAATTCCCAGCTTGACCTTGGAACCCGCAATGCCGTCCAGGCTGTTCAGCGCGTCACCGTAGGTCAGCCGGAGCACCTCCTTGCCGTCCACGCTCACAATGGTGTCGCCTTTTTTGATCCCGCTTTTTTCGGCGGCGGAATTGGACAGCACCTGAATCACTTCCATGTTGCCGTCGCTGTCGCGGATGGTCTTCACCCCGACGCCGATGGTCTGCTCCTTATTGGCGTTCAGGTACGCCTTGTATTTTTCGGCGGACATGTATTTCGCGTGGGAATCGCCCAGCCCCGCCAGATACCCCGCACAGATGCCGTCGTTCAGCTCGGTTTCGTCGATTTTGCCCACGTACTCCTGCCGGACCTTCTGGTCAATTTCGCTCAGCTTGTTGTACATGGCCTGCCGTTCGTTCACATCCGCGACCTTCGCGTTGAAATTCTTCATGGCGTACACATAGGTCAGCGAGACCGTGACGGCCGCGGACATCGCGGCGACAGCAACCACCGCGCCCAAAGACAGCTTTCTGCTCATTTTCGCCCATCATTCCTTCAGGTTGTATTCTGCCCGGATCAACCGAACCAGTTCATCGGATTTTTTGCCACGCCGTTCACGCGGACCTCAAAGTGAAGATGCGGCCCGGTGGACTGACCCGTGCTGCCCACATAGGCGATGACCTGACCTTTTGTCACAAGCTGCCCCGTACTCACGGCGACGCTGCTGCAATGGCCGTAAAGCGTGGAATATCCGCCGCCGTGGTCGATCGCGACCACGTTGCCGTAGCCGCCGTACCCCGTGCCGTAGTTGCCCCAGCCGGCCATGATGACCCTGCCGGAATCGGCCGCGACAATGGCTTTTCCGTAAATGCCGCTGCCGGCAATATCAATTCCCTTGTGGAATGACCCCATGCTGGTGTCGCCGAAGCCCCTGGACATGGTGTAAACACCCGGAACAGGCCAGGTAAAGTTGCCCTTGCTCACATAGCCGCCGCTTCCGCCGGTGCTGGTGCTTCCGCTGCCGCTGGTACCGCCGCTGGCTTTCTTTTTTGCCTGTTCGGCGTAATAATTCTTGTACCACTGGTCCACCGCGGCGTCCAGTTTTTCGCTCTGGGCCGCCAGCTCGGTCTTCTGTTTCTGCGCGTCGGCCACATCGCTGTTAATTTCGGCGATCACCTTGTTGGTTTCGGTGACAAGGCTGGAAATTTCCTTCCTTTTGGCATCGAGGGAAACCTTGCTGGCCGCCACCTTTTCGCGGTTTGCCTCAATGGTTTCCTTTTCCGTTTTCACGGCCGCCATGTCGGACTTCAGAGCGTTGATCAGCGCCGTGTCGTGCGCCGTAATGGCGCGCAGCGCCTCGGTTTTGTCCGCGAGGTCCACGATATTTTTTGCGTTCAGAACAATTTCAAGGCTGGAGGCTTCCCCCGTCAGGTAAAGCGCATGCAGCCGTTCCTTCAGCTTCTGCGTGTTTTCGGTGATCGCGGCCTGCTTGGCCGAAATCTGCTTTTCCCTCTCGAGGATGTCATTGTCGTAAGCGGAGATCTGCTTGTTCAGCACATTGATCTGATTCTGAACGGTCTGCACCTGCGCGTCCAGCGTATCCTTGTACTCCTGCTTTTTCTCCTTGTCCGACTTGAGCGACTTCAGCTTGGCCGCGTTTTCCTCCTGCTGCTTTTTCAGCTGGTTCTGCTGCTGCTGCAGGGAAGAAAGGGTCGTCGCCGCCGCGGCGGGCTGCTGCATAAACGACGGCACAAAAAGAACCGCCAGCGCCAGGGCAAACGAAACCAGGCGCTTCCAACGTTTTTTACCAGCCAACAATATCTCCTCCTTCGTTTTTCAGGTATCTTCCGATGGAAATAATCCCGCCCAGCGCGCCGAACAGCGCCCCGGCGGCAATAAAGCACAGCGTCAGGGTCGTCGCCACGGAGCGGATGGGAATCGGCGTAAACACCGTGATGGAAGTGACCACGGAAATCAGCTTGTCATAACCCAGAATCAGGATCAGGCTTGCCAGAGCACCCGAAATCACGCCGATGATCACGCCTTCCACCACGAAGGGGACCCGCACAAACCAGTCGGTCGCGCCCACCGATTTCATAATGCTGATCTCAAGCCGCCTGGAAAACATGGTGACGCGGATGGTGTTTGAAATAATAAAAAGCGAAACCAGGCTGAGCAGCAGGATGATCCACGAACCGGCCGTGGTGACGATCCGGTCGAGGTTCGTCAGCTTGTTCGCAATGTCGGAATAGTCGTTGATGGTGTCCACGCCGGAAATCTTCTTGATCTGCTCCGCGGTTTTCTTGTACTGCGACAGGTCCTTAAACGAAACCTTGTAGGCGTCGGGCAGCGGGTTGTCTTTTCCCGTCATGCCCGCCAGCATGGTGCCGTCCTTGTCGCCCAGCATGTTCATGTACTGTTTGATCGCTTCGTCTTTGGGTACGAATTCACAGGAGGCCACGTTGTCCAGCTTTTTGATTTCCTCCCCGGCCTTGACCGCGGAGAGCGTGGGAAGCCCCTGCTTCATATAAACGCGCACGGAGTTGTTCCCCTCTATGGTTTTCATGCCCGCGTTGATATTCATGGAAAACAGCACCGCCGCGCCCGTCATCAGCAGGCAGGAAACCAGCACGCCGACGGAGGCAAACGACATGGTGCGGTTGCTCCAGATGTTTTTAATGCCCTCTCTTCCGAGATAGCGGAGGCTCCTAAGCTTCATGCGGCACCTCCTGCGCGGCGGAATCCGCCACGACCTCTCCGTCGTGAATTTCCACCACGCGCTTCTGAAAATGCTTGACCAGCGTATGCTCATGGGTCACCATGAGAATCGTGGTGCCGCGCCGGTTGATTTCACTGAGAAGGTCGACAATTTCAAACGAAAGGGCCGGGTCCACGTTGCCGGTGGGCTCGTCCGCGACAATCAGCTTCGGGTTGTTCACCAGCGCGCGCGCAAGTCCCACGCGCTGCTGCTCCCCGCCGGAAAGCTCGGTCGGCCTGCAGCTCTGCTTGTCCTGCAGATTGACAAGGCCCAGTATGTAGGGAACGCGTTTGCGGATCTCCCTCTGCGACGCGCCGACAATATGCATGGCAAACGCCACGTTGTCGAACACCGTCATGTTGTCGATCAGGCGGAAATCCTGAAACACAATTCCCATGGTGCGGCGGTAAAACGGCACGTCGCGCCGTTTCAGGCGGCTCAGGCACATGTCGTTGATCACGATTTCGCCCTCGCTGGGCCGTTCCTCGCACATAATCAGCTTTAAAAAGGTACTTTTTCCCGCGCCGGAAGAACCCACGATAAACACGAATTCCCCTTTGTCAACCTTCAGGCTGACATTCCGAAGCGCTTTGGTTCCGTTTGAGTAAACTTTACTCACATTCTGAAATTCAATCAATCCTATCGCTCCATCATTTCTCTGAAGGGCCTGCAAAACGCCCGGCCGGCACATGCGGCTCCGCTTGTTTTCCGCCGGTTTCCGTCTTCCCCGCCCTGTTGTTTTTCCTCTGCTCCAATCCGTTTTGCCCCCCGACGGGGCAACAGCCCGGGCAACACAATCAAAGCCCATTGGCATGTTAACATAATACCAATGGGCGGGTTTATTATTATCCTGAATAAGAATTAATTTGTAATAAATTTGTAACTAAATTATTCTTCCATAAAATTTAATTAAAATTTAACAGGGTTGGAAGAAAGATACTTTTTAACCATGAGCGCCACCTTGAACACAATGGCATCCTCAAACTCGCGCAGGTCGAGTCCGGTGATTTTCTTGATCTTTTCCAGGCGGTAAACCAGCGTGTTGCGGTGGACAAACAGCTTGCGCGACGTTTCGGAAACGTTCAGGTTGTTTTCAAAGAAGCGCTGAATGGTGAACAGCGTCTCGTGGTCGAGCGATTCGATCGACCCGCGCTTGAACACTTCCTTCAGGAACATTTCGCACAGCGTTGTGGGCAGCTGGTAAATCAGGCGGGCAATGCCGAGGTTGTCATAGCTGACGATCGGGCGCTCGGTGTCGAACACCTTGCCGACCTCCAGCGCGACCTGGGCTTCCTTAAAGGAACGGGCCAGGTCCTTGATGCCGGTCACGATGGTGCCGATTCCCACCACGCAGTGGGTGTAAAACTCGCTGGACAGCGTGTCGACAATGGAGCCGGCCAGTTTGTCCAGGTCCTTCGGCTCGATGCCGGTGCGGATTTCCTTGACCAGGGCGATGTCGCTTTCATTGATATTGATGATAAAGTCCTTGCTCTTGTCCGGGAACAGGTTCTGCACCACGTCGTAAGCGGAGATATCGGACTTGTTGGTGATTTTGATCAGCATGCAGACGCGGCTCACGTCGGTGTTGAAGCGGAGCTCGCGCGCTTTCAGATAAATATCGCCCGGAAGGATGTTGTCGAGGATCACGTTCTTGATAAAGTTGCTGCGGTCGTATTTTTCGTCGTAATACTGCTTGATGCTGCTCAGCGAAACCGCAAGCAGGGTGGCGTAGCGGCCGGCCTCCGGGTCGCTGCCGGAAACAAACACCGCGTATTCCGGCCGGGGCCGGCTTCCGAAGGATTTGTAGGTGTACCCGTTGATGACGAAGGCCGCCGGTGAGGCGAGCACATCCGCCGTAATACTGTCGTTTTTTACCTCGCCGATTCTTCCCAGTTCGCTGCAGGCTATAATAACCGAGGTTTCATCAATCACGCCGATCGTCCTGTCGATGGCGTCCCGCATTTGGTGGATAACCCCTTGAAATAATCTGTTTGACATCGTTTTCCCTCACTTTATTAAATATATCCAATCTTTATTGATGGAAAATTGCACGCTACATACATTTTACATAAATTATCCGGATTTTTCAACAGCGAATCATAAATTAGTGAAAAAATATTACCGGTTTCACGGAGATGATACTATTCTGCCGGTCGTCCGCAAAAAATAGACGTGATTTTCAGAGGGATTTTATGCCATTCCGGGTTGAAAGGGGCAGCGGGCCGCCGTACCCCGGCGGCAAAACCGCGGCGGGGCGGAAAACGAACCTGAAAAAATCAGCCGCACTTTCCGTAGCCGCACTGGCGGCACATCACGCAGCCGCCCTCGTGCTCCAGCTTCGCGCCGCATTCGGGGCAGAAGTGCATTTGCCCGGCGACCGCGGGTTCGCCCGACGGAAAGCTTTTCCCGGGCTGCGGGGCGGGATTGGGGCGAGCGGGAATTTCAGGCAGCGCCGGCCATTTCCCCAGCTCCACCTGGCGGCGGTACACGCGTTCAATCGTTTTGGCGATCGCGTCCGGGCAGGAGGTGCATTTCAGCCCCTGCTGGCGCACGGTGGACGGACAGCGGATGCCCTTGAGCTGGTGGACGATGCTCTGCACGTCAATGCCGCTGCGCAGCGCGATGGAAACCAGCCGGGCCGTCGCTTCGGACTGCGACGGGCAGCCGCCCGCCTTGCCGGTGTTGGTGAACACCTCGCAAATGCCCTGATCGTCGTAATTGACGGTGATATACAGATTGCCGCAGCCGATTTTCACGCGCTCGGTGACGCCCATCACGGTGTCCGGGCGCGGGCGCGGCATGATCCGCCCCTCCGGCTCGGGCGCGCCGTCCTTTCTGACTTTTCCGATATTCAGCACCTGCTCGTTCCGGCTGCCGTCGCGGTAAATGGTCACGCCCTTGCAGCCAAGCCGGAACGCAAGCGAGTACACCTGCGCCACGTCTTCCCGCGTGGCGGAATTCGCAAAGTTGACGGTTTTGGAAACCGCGTTGTCCGTGTATTTCTGGAACGCGGCCTGCATGCGGATATGGTCCTCGGGGCTGATGTCGTGCGCCGAAACGAATACGCGGCGCAGGTCCTCCGGCAGCTCCTTCATATGGGCCACCGTCCCCTCCTTCGCAACGCGCTTCATCAGCGCCTCGGAATACAGGCCGCGCTTTTCCAGCTCCGCCTTCAGGATCGGGTTGACCTCCAGCATTTCGGTGCCGTCCATAATGTTGCGGATGAACACATAGCCGAACACCGGCTCCACGCCGCTGGAACACCCCGCAATGATGGAAAGCGTGCCCGTCGGCGCGATGGTGGTGACGGTCGCGTTGCGCCGGGGCGTTTCCTTCGGCAAAGTGCTTTCCTCAAACAGCGGGAAGGCGCCGCGGGTTTCGGCGAGCGCCGCGCTTTCGGCGCGCCCGGTCTCGGTGATGAACTTCATCAGCTTTTCGCCCAGCGCGGTCGCCTCTTCGGAATTGTACGGGATTTTCATCATCAGCAGGCTGTCCGCCCAGCCCATTACGCCGAGACCGATCTTGCGCGTCTGCTTTGTCACGCGGTCGATCTGCTCCAGCGGGTACTTGTTGGCGTCGATCACGTTGTCCAGAAAATGGACGGCGCCGGTGATGGTGGCGCGCAGCTTGTCCCAGTCGAATTCACAGGCCCCGCCGGTTTCACGGAGCATTTTCGTCAGATTGATGGAACCGAGGTTGCACGACTCGTACGGCAGAAGCGGCTGCTCGCCGCAGGGGTTGGTGGATTCGATTTCGCCCTGCCCCGGCACCACGTTGTCGCGGTTCAGGCGGTCGAGGAAAATAATGCCCGGCTCGCCGTTGCGCCACGCGGCGTCCACAATATGGTCGAACACCATGCGGGCGTTCAGCCGGCCGGCCGCCTTTTTCGTGTGCGGGTCGATCAGGTCGTAATCCTCCCCCTTCTCGGCCGCATTCATAAACGCCTCCGTCAGCCCGACGGAAATGTTGAAATTGTTGATTTCCCTGCTGTCGGCCTTGCAGTCGATAAACTCCATGATGTCGGGATGGTCCACCCGAAGAATCCCCATGTTCGCGCCCCGGCGGGTTCCCCCCTGCTTGACGGCCTCGGTCGCCATGTTGAACACCTTCATAAAGCTGATGGGGCCGGAGGCCACGCCGCCGGTGGAATTGACCGTGCTCCCCTTCCGGCGAAGCCGCGAAAAGGAGAAGCCCGTGCCGCCGCCGGACTTGTGGATGAGCGCCGCCTGCTTGATCGCTTCGAAAATCGCCTCCATGCTATCCTCCACGGGCAGCACAAAGCAGGCGGAAAGCTGGCCGAGCGGCCGCCCCGCGTTCATCAGCGTCGGGGAATTCGGCAAAAATTCCAGCCGCGTCATCATATCATAAAAGGCCTGCGCCGTTTTTTCCGTATCCGCGTTTTTATCGTAAAGCCTGTCCGGCTGCGCAATGGCCTGCGCCACGCGCCGGAACAGCCCCTCCACCGTTTCCACGGGCTTTCCGTCCTCATCCTTGATCAAATACCGGCGCTCCAGCACGGTTCTGGCGTTTTGCGAAATCATTTGTTCCGTCCTCCCCTTCGATCATTACAATGTACTATATATTGTATCACGCCTCCGCGCTATGTCAATCAATTGTTGGTCGGTTTCTGTAAAATGCGCTCTGCTTTCCCTGCCCCTGCGGCGGGGCCGAACCGGGCGGAAAGACAAAACAGGGTATGGCAGTTCTGCCATACCCTGAAAACCTGTTGGTCTGCTGATGAAAAGGGATACCGTAAACCGAGCGGATTTATTTCAGCGCTTCGTAAACCGCGACTGCACAAGCCACCGTCGCGCCGACCATCGGGTTGTTGCCCATGCCGATCAGGCCCATCATTTCCACGTGAGCCGGAACGGAGGAGGAACCCGCGAACTGGGCGTCGCCGTGCACGCGGCCGAGCGAATCCGTCAGGCCGTAAGAAGCGGGGCCCGCGGCCATGTTGTCCGGGTGCAGGGTACGGCCCGTGCCGCCGCCGCTGGCAACGGAGAAATACTTCTTGCCGTTTTCGTTGGCCCACTTCTTGTAAGTGCCGGCCACAAGGTGCTGGAAACGGACCGGGTTGGTGGAGTTGCCGGTAATGGAAACGTCGACGCCTTCATGCTGCATGATCGCGACGCCCTCGCGCACATCGTCGGCGCCGTAGCATTTGACCGCGGCGCGCTCGCCCTCGGAGAAGGGCCGCACCTCCACAATACTCAGCTCGTCCTTGAAATAATCGAAGCTGGTCTTCACATAGGTGAAGCCGTTGATTCTTGAAATGATATAGGCGGCGTCCTTGCCGAGGCCGTTCAGGATGATGCGGAGCGGCTCCTTGCGGGCGCGGTTCGCGGTGCGGGCGATTCCGATGGCGCCTTCCGCGGCGGCAAAGGACTCGTGCCCCGCGAGAAACGCGAAGCATTTGGTTTCGTCGCGCAGAAGCATGGCGCCCAGATTGCCGTGGCCGAGGCCGACCTTCCGCTGTTCCGCGACGGAGCCCGGAATGGTGAATGATTCGATGCCGACGCCGATCTTTTCGGCGGCTTCGGCGGCGGATTTCACGCCGGTTTTCAGCGCGATGGCAGCGCCGAGGGTATAGGCCCAGACGGCGTTATCAAACGCGATGGGCTGCACGCCCCTGACGATCTTGTCCACGTCGATCCCGTTTTTCTGGCAAAGGTCGCGAGCGTCTTCGAGACTTGCAAGGCCATACTCGGCAAGACACTTCTCTATTTTGGCCATTCTTCTTTCTTTTCCTTCAAACATGACATCGTTAGCCATATAGTTTGTCCTCCTTTATGGTCTTATTCTTCGCGCGGGTCAATATATTTCACCGCGCTGTCGAATCTGCCGTATGTGCCGATATTTTTCCGGTAAGCCTCGTCCGGGCTCACACCGTGGCGGATATCCTCCATCATCTTGCCGAGCTTGACGAACTGATAGCCGATGACTTCGTTGTTTTCGTCCAGTCCGGTTTTCAGCACATAGCCTTCCGCCATTTCCATGTAACGCACGCCCTTCAGGCCGGTGCTGAACATGGTGCCGATCTGGGACCGCAGGCCCTTGCCAAGGTCCTCCAGGCTGGCGCCGACGGGCAGGCCTCCCTCGGAAAACGCGGTCTGGCTGCGGCCGTAGGCGAACTGCTTGAAGATTTCGCGCATGGCAACGTTGATTGCGTCGCACACGAGGTCGGTGTTCAGGCATTCCAGCAGGGTTTTGCCCGGCAGAATTTCGGCGGCCATCGCCGCGGAATGGGTCATGCCGGAGCAGCCGAGGGTTTCCACCAGGGCTTCCTCCACAATGCCGTTCTTTACGTTCAGGGTCAGCTTGCAGGCGCCCTGCTGGGGAGCGCACCAGCCCACGCCGTGGGACAGGCCGGAAATGTCCTTGATTTCATACGCCTTAACCCATTTGCCTTCCTCGGGGATCGGCGCGGGGCCGTGCTTCGGGCCCTTGGTAACAGTACACATTTTTTCCACTTCTGCGGAATAATTCATATCGGTACTCCTTTCGGTTTTGGTATCCTTGGTCCAACCAACATATACTTTAGTTATTATAAAGTATTTTCACGGATTTCGCAAGAGTGCGCGCCGCGATAAATAAAAATTTAACGGTTTCCGCGCGCCCGTTTTGCCCGCCCCGCTTCCTTCCCGTCAAATTCGACAATATTTCGCCATTGGAATCTCCGCTTTCCACATTGTGGGAGGAAAGGAAATATTGTATAATTTAGACAGAATAAAACGCTTGAGGAGGCATTTTAAAATGGACCAGCAGAACAACGCGTATCAAACCCCCGCGGTTTATGAGGACACCGCCCCGCTTTCCGTCGGCAATTACATCGTTATGTTCCTGATTACCGCGATCCCGATCGTCGGCCTGGTCATGCTTTTTGTCTGGTCATTCGG
>JAAYUL010000061.1 GCA_012517675.1 Clostridiales bacterium
AGCGAATCTTCTGGATACTGTAGAAACCATTGTCCAAACAAGATATTCCTTTGTTGCGGAAGACGATCCGCTTCCCAACTATACCCTGCGCATACCGGACGGGTCATGGCTTGTAGGAAAAAGCATCGGCTCGCTGAAGTTTTGGCAATTCACAGGCAGCACGATCATCGCCATCCGGCGCGGTCAGAATGTCATTCTCTCTCCCGGCCCCTATGCGGAGCTTTTCAATGGAGACACGATCGTTTTTGTAGGGACGCCGGCCGCCGCGGATGCGGCAAATAGATTTGTTCGCGAAGAAGGAGGAACCGCATGATAAGATTTGAACATGTCAGCAAAAGCTACGGCAAGACCCCCATCCTGAAAGACCTGAATTTTACTATTCCGGACGGAAAGTTTGCCATTCTGATCGGCCCGTCCGGCTGCGGAAAAACAACGACCCTGAAAACCATCAACCGCCTGATCAATCCTGATTCCGGGACCATCTATATTGATGATAAGGACATCCGGGAAACCGACAAGGTTGAACTGAGGCGCCATATCGGCTACGTGATCCAGCAAATCGGCCTTTTTTCCAACATGACGGTGGCGCAGAACATCTGCGTTGTTCCAAAGCTTTTGAAATATGATCAGGAAAAGTGTGACGGGATTGTCCGCAAGATGTTGAAAATGGTCAACATGGAGCAGTATGCGGACAAATACCCTTCCGAGATGTCCGGAGGGCAGCAGCAACGAATCGGCGTGCTTCGCGCGCTCGCCGCCTCTCCTCCCATCGTGCTGATGGACGAGCCCTTTGGCGCGCTTGATCCCATGACGAGGGATTCCCTGCAGGACGATGTTAAAAAGCTGCAGCAGAAGCTGGGCAAAACCATCGTTTTCGTCACGCACGACATGAGCGAGGCGCTCAAACTCGCGGACATTATCATCTTTATGGACAAGGGGCAGATTGTGCAAATGGCCTCGCCCGAGGAAATGCTGGAAAATCCGGCCAACGACCTGGTGAAGAGCTTCCTCGGCAAACATATTTCGGAAAATCAGGTGTCCAGTAAAGTCGAGGACTTTATGCGCACCAACGTATACTGTGTCAAGGAGAACCGCGGCATACGGGAATGCGCAGAGATGATGGCGCTCAACAGCGTTGACAGCCTGATTGTTACCAATGATGAGGACCGCTATGTCGGAACCGTGTCGATCGGCGACATGCGTCACTGGGGAAGAGAACTGAAAAACATAAAGCCGCTGGTGCGCCAGACCGCCCGTACGGTTCTGGTGGGAGACGAAGCAAAAGAGAGCTTCGATTATCTTCTGGAAACGGGAGCCGGCTATGTTGTGGTGCTGAATGATGACGACACCGTTGCCGGAATCGTCACCAAGACCAGCGTTGCCCGTTCCGTAGCGGATAATCTGTGGGGTGACAGCAAATGAGTGAACTGCTGCAAACCTATGGAATTCTGCTGCTGAAGGCCGTCGGCGTTCATACGCTGTACGTTCTTGTGTCCGTTGCATGCGGCTTTGCGCTGGGACTTATTTTCGGCATTCTTTTGTCGCGTATTCCTAAATTGTCGTTTATTATATTGCCTGTTGTTTCGATTTTCCAAACGATACCGGGGCTTGTATTCATCGGCATTCTGTTTTTGCTCATCGGCATGACGCCTGCCACGGTGATTATTGCGCTGACGGTCTATGCGATATTCCCGGTGATGAAGAACACTTATACCGGAATATTGGGCGTAGCGCCGCAATATGTCGACGCGGCGCGCGGCTGCGGCATGACAGCCTATCAGTGCCTTAAGCAGGTGGAACTGCCTTTGTCCATGCCAACCATCATCGCGGGGCTGCGCATGTCCGCTATTTACACGGTCAGCTGGGCGGTGCTTGCCGCCATGATTGGCCTTGGAGGACTGGGCGATTTTATTTATCAAGGAACCTCTTCCGATAACAATACTCTCATCTTGCTGGGGGCGATCCCCGCGGCGGTCCTTGCCATCGTCATCGGCGCTTTCATTGATTTTCTGCAAAAAAAAGTTACTCCGCGCGGCCTCAGGAAGGGGGGTTGACGGATGACTTGGAATTTAATCTGGGAGCACTTATTTATTGTTCTTGCAGCGGGCATTCTTTCCATTATCATCGGTCTGCCTTTGGGAATCCTCGCGTATCTCTTCCCCAAGGCGCGCCCGGTGATCCTGCGGATCGTGGATATTCTTCAGACGATTCCCGCTCTTGCGCTGCTGGGCATTATCATGGTCTTTTTCGGCGCGGGAAAAGTGACGGTCGTTACCGGCATCATGCTGTATTCGCTTTTGCCGATTGTCCGGAACACATACCTTGGTCTGGAGCAGGTGGATCCCGGCGTGAAGGAAGCTGCCTTGGGCATGGGTATGAGCCGGTCATACCGCCTTTTCCGAGTGGAATTCCCGCTGGCTTTCCCCACAATTTTCACCGGAATCCGCATCGCCGTGGTCAACGCGATCGGAACAGCCGTTTTTGCAGCCTTTGTCGGAGGCGGCGGCATCGGCGGCGTACTCAACCGCGGGATCAGGGTCCAGGATATGAGCCTGATTCTGAAAGGCACGGCTGCCCTGATGGCCATTGCCATTGTACTTGATTTGCTGATGGGGCTCTTTGAAGGAAAAATGCGCAAGTCCCACGGCAACATGAGGAATATCGCCATTGCGGGCGTTGCGCTGCTGGTGACGTTTTGCATCATGCTTCCTTTCGGGATGAAGGACTCAACCGCCTCAAACGAGCTTGTGCTTTATGACGGAGATTACAGTGAAACGCAAATCATGCACCACATGGTAAAAATGCTGGTGGAAGACCGGACGGATTTGACCGTTGCCATCAAGGATCAGATGTCTCAGGTCAACAATTATAAAGCCCTGATCGGTGACAATCACAGCTGTGACATGATGATCAGCTACGACGGAACACTGCTGACCACCTTTCTTCATCTCGATACGGCGGACGTAACGGAGGGTGTTTCCATCTATCAATACGCCAATAAGGTCGCGGAGCAGGAACAGCAGGTGCACCTTCTCGGCAAGCTGGGCTTTGACAATACCTATGCCATTGCCGTGCCGGAGAAAATTGCCGAAAAGTACAACCTTGAGAAGGTGAGCGATCTTGCGTCTGTGGCGAATCAGCTTGTGTTCGGCGCCGAACATGAGTTTTTCACGCAGGAGGGCAGCATGAAATTCGGGCCGTTCACCAAATTTTACGGACTGAAGTTTAAAGACAGTGTCTCTGTTGACGTAAGCCTGAAATATGCCGCTGTTGAGAGCGGCAGCTTCGACGTGACGGAGGTTTATGCCACCGACGGGCTCAACCGGAAGGCAAAGCTGAAAGTTCTGAAGGACGATCGCAAATTCTTTCCGGATTACAACGGCGCTTTTCTGGTGCGGGACGATACCTTTGAGAAATTTTCCGATGCTGCCCCGAATCTGGAGCAGGTCCTGTCTCTGCTCGAAGGTCAGATCTCAAATGAAGACATGGTGGAAATGACCTACCGTGTCGATGTCCTCGGGGAAACCGTGGATACCGTTGCCTTGGATTTCCTGAAGGACAGGGGCCTGATCTCGCATAAATAACGCCATATGCAGGACACTCGTTCTTTCCCGACGTATGACTCCTGAAAGGCTGAAAGTCAACCGGCTACTGCAACGCCGCCGGGTAAAACGTGGGAATTCTCACTAAAAAAGGCCGTTGACTTTTGTCGACGGCCCTTTTCCGACCAGACGGTCAGAAACGTCTGTGATCCGATAATATTTGGAATGCTGCAATTTATCGTTATGCAAAAATCCGGAGAATTCTTACAAAATCTTTATAACAGCCGTGATCTTGCATCATGGTACAGAAAACGCCGCCTGAAAAGTATTTTTCAGGCGGCGTTTGGCGGAGAAGGAGCAAAGGACGGAGAGCGCAGTATTTTTGACGGCATTATAGCCATGAATCCGGTGCTGCTGTGGGCGAGCATGGCCGAAATGAAGAGGATTACCGCCGAGGTCGGAAAAATCGGGGGGCTGGCCGCCATATCAGAACTGTCTTTTTGAAAGGAACAGGCGGAAAACAGGCAAACACAAAACTTAGTATGAAAATAAGCAACCTATCTGCGGACAGATTGTTTATGCGATTTTACAATTCTATAACAAGTCGGTGCTATACTATTTGGAAAAGGTGGTATGTTATGGCAAAAATACTCATTATAGAAGACGATAAAGCGATCAATGACCTCATGAAAATGAATCTGCAACTGGTAGGTTATGAATGCCGTCAGGCCTTTGACGGCATTGAAGCCATGTCCGCTTTGGAAAAAGAGCGGCCGGATCTGGTCCTGCTCGATGTGATGCTGCCCTATCTGGACGGATTTTCACTGATGGAGCAAAATGCATTTGAAGAAAATGTTCCTGTTATTTTCGTCACCGCCAAAGACAGCACGGCCGATAAAGTGAAAGGACTGAAACTTGGTGCAGATGATTACATCAGCAAGCCTTTTGAAGCCGTTGAGCTGCTTGCTCGAGTCGAGGCGGTTTTGCGCCGTACTAAACCAAGGAACAGAATTTTCACACTTGAAAACACGGTCGTCTATTTAGATGAACATACCGTCAAAGTAGGTGATGAAAAAATAGAACTGACCAACCGGGAATTTGAACTTTTGGAAGTACTGATCAACAATTGCAACATCGCTCTATCGCGTGAAAAGCTGCTCGATCTGGCTTGGGGATATGCTTATTTTGGCGATACCCGCACTGTGGATGTACATATTACCAAGCTGCGAAAAAAACTTCATTTGGAAAATCATATCAAAACGGTGTTTAAACTCGGATACCGATTGGAGGTCCCGGGCTATGTCAAGAGAAGTTCGCAATTTGGGGACTCCACGAAATGAATTAAGCTGCGCTTAGCAGAAGTGTCTGAATCGATTTGGGATTCAAATATGCTCTGGAAACGGACCAGTCTTCAGCGTATTCCATGAGATATGTTGTAACCAACCGCAGATAGGAATCTTTGTTTGGGAATATCCCGACGACGTTGGTTCTGCGCCGGATTTCCTTGTTCAGCCGTTCCAGCATATTGGTCGATGAGATTTTACGGGCATCAAGCTCGGGGAATGCATAGAAAGCCAGTGAGTCCTCCAGCCCATCTTCCAGAAGCTCGATTGCCTTGGGAAACCGCTTCCCATATTGCTCCGACAACTGCTTTGCGCGCTGTTGGGCTAATTGGAGAGAAGGTGCCAGCCAGATTTCTTTTAGTTGGGCTGCAAAGGATTCTTTTTCTTTCTGCGGTATATGAGCCAGAATATTTCGCATGAAATGCACTTTGCAGCGCTGCCAGGATGCGCCGGGAAAACTTTCTCGGATGGCGGCAATCAGCCCTTTGTTCGCATCGGAAACCACCAGCAGCGGCGTTTTCAAACCGCGATCCAAAAGACTTTGAAACAACTGGGAATAGCTCTCTTTGGATTCATCCAGCATCGGTTCTACGGCGAGAATGTCCCTGTGTCCTTGCTCGTTTACGCCACAGACAACCATCACCGCCATGCTGACGACACGGCCATCCATACGGACTTTTTCGTACAGGGCATCCGTCCAAATGACAGGATAACGGGTATCCGTCAGAGAATGGTTGCGAAATTCCTGTACCTGTTCATTGAGTCCTTTTGTCATCTCACTGACCTGACTGCGAGAGAGGTTCTCTATCCCCAGACTGTGAGCCAGCTTTTCCATCTTCCGTGTGGACACGCCCTGCACGAATGCCTCCTGAATAACCTGTACCAGCGCCGCCTCGCTGCGTTTGCGTTCAGTGACAAAGAACGGGATATATCCATGGCTGCGCAGCTTTGGCACCATGAGATACATCGTCCCTACGCGAGTATCCAGCCTCCGGGGACGATATCCGCAGCGGTAGTCACTTCGAGACGGATTGTGCGCATTCTTTTCCGCCCCCACAAGGCCGGAAACCTCCGCCTCCATCAGTTGAGCGCAGAGCCATTCCAGCATACTGAGCATCGGGTCGGGCTCCGCCATACATTTCAGTAGCAATTCCGTAAGATCTGTGTTATTCTTTCCTTGAGTCATTGGGACCAACTCCTTTTTGAATGTCTTGACACCATTCATTTTAAAGGAGTCCCAATGGCTTTTCTATACCTTCTCGAAATTGCGAACTTTATTGTACTCTATCA
>JAAYUL010000062.1 GCA_012517675.1 Clostridiales bacterium
CAAAACTGCAAAGGGACTGCGGTTGGAACCTTCCAAAAACCATCTTGTGGTAGGAGTATCAAACCAATCCACAGCATCCCTTACAGTGTAGCACAGCCCTTGGAGAGGGGCTTTAATAACTACTACTCTATAATACAAGGAAAATCAAAATACTTACCCGTAGAAGAAAATGCAGTTTCACCAGCAGAAATAATATATTCCGAATGGAAACTAAGCGATCTGACAGGAGAATATTCGAAATCATATTCAAATATTGATAGGTGCATACAGTCATTTATTGGTGCAAAAAGGACTTGGGATTGGCCGATTACAGATATACTTGGCCATTTGGGAAAAATTGATAAACGAAATAAAATTTATGATAGCACTACAGCACAAATTTTACCTGATGAAGAGTGTGTTGAGGTTTTGTATAAAATTGGTTTCTTTAGAAAAGTAGATAGGAAGCATCTTAGTCGGGTTAGATATAAACTTTATTATCAAGATCCATCCATCAATTATCAGTTATCCGTGTTTGATATTCATCCTGCGTTTAGAAAAAAATTTGTTCAGTATTAATTTAGCGAGGTTTATACTTACTCCTTACAACTGATTAAAGGGCATGGAGCTTTCAAAAGCTCTGTGCTCTTTCACCTTTTTGACGCTTTTCTTACCCGTAAACCCGATCCTGAATTGCGTACCTTAAATCCTGAATTTTACTGAGCAGCCACGCCGCCGCCATCGGGATTCCGAACGGACTGACGAGAAACGCCATCACCAGCAGAATGATCCCGTTCGTTACCTGATGAGTAATCAGTGCCAGCACACCGAAGATGCCGAGGACCGTTCCAGCAAGGCCGAACACCCACGCCGAGCAGTACAGCAGAGCGGAGCAGATCCAGACGAAAACGGTCAGAATCACAATAACCGGAGCGACGAGTATTTTCAGTATCAGCCTCATAGTATCCGCCCCTCTTTACAATTTCTAATACAACTATAACGCCCATGCTGTTTTTTGCAAGGATGCGGCAAAAAAAATAACGAGGCGGCTTACGCGATGTAAACCGCCCCACTTTTCGGGGCATACGTCCCTATTTTAATTTCGCAAGCACGGCAAGAATATCAGTAGCCGCCTGCCACAGCCGTTCCTGATTTTGGACAATATCCTCCAAATCCGCGTCGTAAACGCGCCCTGTTTCATGTACCCGCTTGGTGAGCTGATTTAAGTTGTTGCTGGACCGGCGCAGGAGAGAAACCATCTCTTTCAGCTCCGGCAGTTCCAGCCTGACGACATACCCATCGATGGAGATTTTACGAAGATATGCCGCCATATTTTTCGTGCCGAGCTGCACCATCTTCTGTTCGATCATTTCACGCTCCTGCGGAGTGACACGGAACTTGAGCTGGATGTCCCGTTTCCGATTTGCCATCATCAACGCTCCGGCACATCCCGCTTAACGGGGGACGGCATATCTGCCGCCTGGATGTTTTCCAGCTTTTTCCGCACGGACGGCTTGCGCTGGCGAAGCGGCTGGTCGCGGTTTTCATCCTTTTGGATGAACGCGAAAATCCCTTTCCGATCCTTGAGCGTAGAGAAGGTCAGGGACTTGAACGGCAGCAGAGCGAACAGCCGGTCCTGATCTTTGGTGGAAGCGCGGATCAGAAAATCCGGCGAAATCTGAGCCATGAAATGCGTTCCACTGGGACTGTTTGGTTCACGCTCGGATTGCAGACGCCCAAGCAGACGCGCGGCCTCCGACTGAATGTCCTGCTTGGTCAGAGGCTGGGTCAGCAGATATTCGCGCCGCGCCTGATTGATGAAAATATCCGTGAGGCCGGGATTGCACGAATCCACTTCAAACTCTGAGCGCCGCTCATCCCCGAAATAATCCTTATCTTCGAAGACGGGAATGGTTTTTGCCCAATCCTTATTGTCGCGGGAAATACGTCCGTCGAAATCCTTTCTCTGCACCGTATTTGCCAGCACATAAAACATACGCTCGTAACCAAACTGATCGGCAACCTGTTTTACGCCTTCTTTTCCGAGGCGATTATCGCGGTAATTGTCCCGGATGGCCGTTTCGATTGCGTTCTTGCAGGCTACGTTCGCCTTGTGGGACGCGCGGTATTGTTCTATCTCGCCATGTTTCCGCGCGTAGGCGGCGGGATATTTGCAGACAGGTATCGTATTCATTTTAACCTCCTGATTTTTCTAGCCTGATTTATGATATAATTTGCGATATGAAATGGGGTGTGCGAATGGCATACAGCGAACAGATGTGGCAGGACGCGAAAAAGAAATGCCAGTTGAACAATGAGGATATTGAGCTTGCCAAGCGCCTCGGCCTGAATCCGCGAAGCCTTGTCAAAAACATTCCCAATAAAAGTGAGCCGTGGAAAGCGCCGGTCAGCGTTTGGCTGCATGAGATAGATGAAAAGCGCCGGAAAAAATCCGAGCAAAAGCAAAAACGTAAGCCAAAGGCCGCAGCCGTTCAGAATGACGGCTCCAACACAAAATAATTTTGTGCGGGAGCCGTTTCTTTATCGGGCCAATTCGTGTCTTGGTTTTCTGCCCGTCCCGCAGACGCAGGGCGTTTTCAGGCTCTCCAGTACGGAGGGCCTTTCGTTTTTTGCCATGACTTCCGACGCCTGCCGCTGAGCGGGGGCATGGCTGTCGATGTCCAGCAGTGCGTTCAGTTCCGCGAGACGGGCGCTCTTTTGCGCAAGTTCCGTTTCCTGCGGGAACGGCCTGCCGATCTCGGCTTTTGCCGCTGCCATCTGCGAATGGAGATTATCAAGCTGGGCGTGGACATTCTGCAATCGCTTCGGCATGTCGGAAAGGGCGTTGTCAATACGGATGAGATTACCGCGCGCGTCCTTGCCCAGCGTGACACGGTGGGTCATCTGCCCTTTGAGAGTAAGGATAAAATCCTGTCCGAAACCCTCCACGGACAGCGACACGGTAAAGCCCCGGTAACTGCCGATTTCCATTGGTTCCAATCCCTTGACTTCCTTGCAGGCTTCCAGAATGGCGGCACCGGCGTTGTCCTTATCGGTGAGGGAATCGCCGCGCACCACCATCCCGGCAAATCCGTCCTTCGGGTGCGGGTGCGCTTCCAGCGTCGCCATATCTGTTTCAAGACCTTTGATGAAACCTTTGTTGCGCTCAATTTCCTCCGGAAAGTATTTGAGCAGATTATCCTCCAACCGGAACTGCTGGCTCTGATGATTCGCTTTCATGAGTTTCAGCTTGGCCACGTCCATATCGAGGTCCATCTTTTCCTTGATCCGCTCGTCACCGGCGCACAGGGCCTTGATTTCCGCGTAGGAGAGCGCCGTTTCGTCGATGTCCTCACAGGAGCGGACGGGACTTTTGCTGGTCATGATCTGCGAAATAAATTTCTGCTTATTTTCCACAGTTTGCCAGAGGTACGAATCGAATGTCCCTTCGGTGACGTAACGCAAGATGTGTCCTTCGGGGTTGGTGTTGTACTGCCGGATGATGCGCCCGGACCGTTGTTCCAGATCGCCGGGACGCCACGGACAGTCCAGATCGTGAGAGGCGATCAGAAGATCCTGCACGTTCATCCCGGCCCCCATTTTGGCGGTGCTGCCCATGAGGACGCGCACCTGTCCGGCGCGCACCTTTGCGAACAGCTCCTTTTTCTTCACTTCGGTATCGGCGTCGTGGATGAACGCGATTTCACCGGCAGGAACGCCCCGCGCGATGAGCTTGTCGCGGATGTCCGAGTAAACGCTGAACGTTTCCGGCGCGTCGGCCTCCGGCGTGGCGTCCTGTAAAGCGTGAAGCTCCGTGCCGCCCGCGAGTTTTCCCCCAGCCCGGACCGCCCGGTCCTTCTTGGCGGCGGCGCGGCCCTTGGGGGTTGAAATGTCGCAGAATACGAGCTGCGTGAGCTTTTTGTCCTGCCCGTCGTGCCAGAAACGAAAAACATTACCCACGCACATGTTGACCTTGCTGCCGGGATTGTCGGGGAGCATGGGATTGATGACGCGCTGATCGAGGCCGAGCTTGCGCCCGTCCGACGTAATCTTGAGCATGTTGTCCAAATGCGGGTCGATGTTGCCGGAATGGACGGCGGCGGCGCGCTCCGAGAGCTTTTTCACCATTTCTTTCTGGATTTCCGAGGGCTGTGCGACTTCGTTATGGTACACGGCTTTCGGCGTGGGAAGATTGAGTTGGTCGGCGGTCTTGATGTCCGCCGCTTCCTTGAACAGCAGCATCAGCTCCGGCAGATTGTAGAACCGGGCAAAGCGCGTCCGCGCCCGGTAGCCGGTCCCCTCCGGGGCCAGCTCGATAGCCGTCACGGTTTCTCCGAACGTCGAGGCCCAGCAGTCGAAATGGACGAGGTTCCGCTCTTTCAACGTTTCGTACTGGA
>JAAYUL010000063.1 GCA_012517675.1 Clostridiales bacterium
CGCAGTATTCAAAGCTTTTGGGGTTGAGCGCGAACTGCACGTTGCAGCCGCCCTCCACCTTGAGCTCGGTGATGATGGAAAGCGCGGCGGTGCGCAGCATCTGCGTTTCCTTGTCCGCCAGGGTCTGGCAGGGCGCGACAACGATGGAATCGCCCGTGTGCACGCCGACCGGGTCGAGGTTTTCCATGTTGCAGACGGTGATGCAGTTGCCGTTGTGGTCGCGCATGACCTCGTATTCGATTTCCTTCCAGCCCGAAATACACCGTTCGATCAGCACCTGATTGACGCGGCTGCGGTGCAGGCCGACGGTCGCGATGGAAACCAGCGTTTCCTCGTCTTCCGCGATGCCGCCGCCGCTGCCGCCCAGCGTGTAAGCGGGACGGACCACAATCGGATAACCGATTTTTTCGGCCGCACGGACGCACTCCTCCAGCGACTCCGCAATGGCGCTTTCCGCGCAGGGCTGGTTGATCCGCTCCATGGCCTCCTTGAACAGCTCGCGGTCCTCCGCCATGCGGATGGTGTCGGCGTTGGTGCCGATCATTTCCACATGGTTCTCGCGCAGAAAGCCGGATTCCTCCAGCTCTACCGCGAGGTTCAGTGCGTTCTGGCCGCCGAGCGTGGGAAGAATGCTGTCGGGGTTTTCCTTCAGAATGACCTTTTTGATCGTCTCGACGGTCAGGGGCTCAATGTAGACCTTGTCCGCGATCTGCTTGTCCGTCATAATGGTGGCCGGGTTTGAATTGATGAGGATGACCTCCACCCCTTCTTCCCGAAGGGCGCGGCACGCCTGCGTCCCCGCGTAGTCGAATTCCGCGGCCTGGCCGATGATGATCGGGCCGGAACCGATGATGATGACCTTTTTGATTTCCTGCCGTTTCATAGCTGGCCCCCTCCTATCAAATTCATAAACCTGTCAAAAAGGAAGCCGGTGTCAAGCGGCCCGGGCGATGCTTCCGGGTGGAACTGAACCGAAAATACCTTTCCGTTCTTATAAGTTAATCCCTCAATGCTGCCATCATTCATGCTGATAAAGCTGATGTCGGCTACTGAAGGATTGATGGTTTCGCCATTGACCACAAAACCGTGGTTTTGAGAAGTGATATAGACCCTGTTGGTCGATAAATCCTTGACAGGGTGGTTGATACCTCTATGGCCGTATTTCAATTTATAGGTGTCGAATCCCTGGGAAAGCGCCATAAGCTGGTGGCCCAGACAGATGGCAAAGGTGGGAATGCCGTGCGCGTAAACCTTTTTCAGCTCCGAAACGGCCTTGGTGCACTCCTTCGGGTCGCCGGGGCCGTTGGAAAGCATGATGCCGTCCGGCTGGAACGACATGAAATCTTCAAAAGAAGCGTCGTAGGGGAAGCACTTGACCGTGCATCCTCTTTTTACCAGGGAACGGATAATGTTGCTTTTCACCCCGTAATCCGCCAGCGCAATTTTCACGGGGCCGTCGCCGTAAACCTTGTTGTCCTTCCCGCTGACAAGCGGAACGCAGGATTTCATGGCGAACGCTTCGATCTGCTTTTTCATTTCGGCGGTATCAAACGAACTGCCGAAACAGATCATGCCGCGCATGGTGCCGCTTTCGCGGAGCACCTTTGTCAGGGCGCGGGTGTCGATTCCCCTTACGCCGGGGATTTTATTCTGCTTCAGGAAGGCGGGCAGGTCCACGTCACAGCGGAAATTGCTTGCGACCCCGGACAGCGTGTGCACAATAAACGCCTTGAGCCACGGCCGGACCGATTCGGCGTCGTCGTAGCAAATCCCGTAGCTGCCCATAATCGGGTAAGTCATGACCACGCCCTGCCCCGCATAGGACGGGTCGGTCAGCAGCTCGGTATAGCCGCACATGGCGCTGTTGAATACCACTTCACACAGCACGTCCTGCTCAAAGCCAAACCCGGTGCCTTCAAACGTCATCCCATTTTCAAGCATCAGCAATGCTTTCATTCAATCACCAACCAACTTTCTATATCAAACTTCCCATATTCTTACCTGGACTGAAAGCTCCGAACGATTCGTTCCACCGCTTTTTTCGTATTCTCCTCCGTATTGAAGGCGGTCAGGCGGAAAAAGCCTTCGCCGCCGGCGCCGAACCCGGAGCCCGGCGTGCCGACCACGCCCGTTTTTTCCAGCAGCAGGTCGAAAAACTGCCAGGAAGAAAGGCCTTCCGGCGTCTTCAGCCAGACATAGGGGGAATTGACCCCGCCGTACACGGTAAATCCCGCCGCGCCAAGACCTTCCCGGATGATCTTCGCGTTGTTCAGATAACAGGCGATGTTCGCCCTGACCTCGCGTTGGCCTTCCTCGGAGTACACCGCCTCCGCGCCGCGCTGAACCACATAGGACACGCCGTTCATCTTTGTGGACTGACGCCTGTCCCAAAGCCGGTTCAGGGACACCCCGTCCACCACCAGCTCCTTCGGAATCACCGTAAAGGCGCAGCGCGTTCCGGTAAAGCCCGCGGTTTTGGAAAAGCTGCGGAACTCAACGGCGCATTTTTTCGCGCCCTCTATTTCAAAAATGCTGTGCGGCATGTCCGGTTCCGTGATAAACGCCTCGTAAGCCGCGTCGTAAAGGAGGACGGAATGGTTTTTCAGCGCATAGTCCACCCATTTTGCAAGCTCGCTCCGGCTGATGCCGACGCCGGAAGGATTGTTGGGGAAGCAGAGATAGATCATATCCGCTTTTTCCTTCGGCAGCTCCGGTAAAAAGTTGTTTTTCTCCAGGCAGGGCATGTACACGATCCGGCTCCAGCCTTTTCCCTCTTCGTATTCGCCCGCCCGGCCGGCCATGACATTGGTATCGACATAAACGGGGTACACGGGGTCGCACACCGCGACCACATTGTCCGTCCCAAAAATGTCGCCGATGCTGCCGGTGTCGCTTTTCGCGCCGTCGCTGACAAAAATTTCGTCCTTTTCAATCGCCACGCCGCGCTTCCCATAGTCGTTTTCCGCAATGGCGCTGCGGAGGAAATCATAGCCGGCTTCCGGCCCGTAGCCGCGGAAGGTCGCCGCGTTTCCCATTTCGTCGGCGGCCGCCTTCATCGCGCCGACAACCGCCGCGGGCAGGGGGCGCGTAACGTCGCCGATTCCGAGGCGGATGATTTCAACGCCGGGATTTTCCTGCGTAAATTTTGCCACTCTTTTTGCAATATCCACAAAAAGATAGCTTGCGGGGAGTTTAACAAAATTTTCGTTTACTTTTACCAAGCTGTACCTTCCCTTCATTCATCCAAAGTGCATACATATAAATTATATCAGATATCGACCGTTCCGTCAAAAACGAATTCGGCCGGACCCTGCATGAAAATGTGACCGCTCTCCTCGTCCCAGCGGACGGAAAGATCGCCGCCCTTCAGGTGAACCAAAACGTCACGTTCCGTTTTCCCGTTCAGCACACAGGCGGCGACAGATGCGCACGCGCCGGTTCCGCAGGCCAGGGTTTCCCCTGAGCCGCGCTCCCACACGCGCATTTCAATTTCCTTCGGGCCGCTCACATGGACAAACTCAATATTGGCCCGGTTGGGGAAAATCGGATGATGTTCAAATTTCGGGCCGACGGATTCCACCGCAGCCGACGGAACGTCGTCCACAAACAGCACACAATGCGGATTCCCCATGGAAACGCAGGTGACGCGGTATTCCCCGCCGTCCAGCTGCACTTCCCTGGAAACGGCCATGTCGCCGGGAAGCGAGACGGGAATCCGGTCCGGACTGAATTCCGGCGCCCCCATGTCGACGGTCACGGATTTGACCCTGCCGTTTTCCACCTGAAGCCGAAGCGTTTTCACCCCGCTCATGGTGTCGACCGAAAGGGTTTCCTTTTTCGCGATGCCGCGCTCGTACACATATTTTCCAACGCAGCGAATCCCGTTCCCGCACATCATGGCCCGGGAACCGTCCGCGTTGTAAATGTCCATGCGGCAGTCCGCCGTTTCGGAGGGCTCGATCAGAATAATCCCGTCTCCGCCGATGCCGAAATGCCGGTCGCTGAGCCGGACGGACAGCTCGGCAGGATTTGAAACCCTTTCTTCAAAACAGTTGATATAGATATAGTCGTTTCCAATGCCCTGCATCTTTGTGAACTTCATAAAACCGCCCCCTTATGAATTTAAAATGATCAGCGCCGTTTCCACCATCTTTTTCCCGGCGTCCATGCTTTTTTTCTGGATAAAGCGGTGCGCCTGCGCCTCTGTAAAATAATTGCGGGCTATCAGCAGGCTTTTCGCGGATTCAATGGTCTTTTTTTCATCCAGATTTGCCGCCGCCATTTTCTTTTTGATTCCAAAGCTTGTGAAATCAGAGATATTTAGCAGCATGTTCACCGTGGCAATCAGTTCCATTCGTTTGATCGGCTGAATCAGCGCCGCGCCCATGGACGTATGGTCCAAATTTTCCGGCGGGGCCCTTCTGATAAAGACAAAGTCATAGCCGGGCCCCGAAAGACGCGGAAGATTGTCCGCCCGCATATCCCGCAGCTGTTCGCTGCAGACCACGACTCCGCCCTGATAATGACGGTTGGTAAACTCTATCACCTGTGAGCCGGCCGTATAGGCACCGCTTACATTTAACCCGCCGGAGTGGAGCACAGCCGCAATTTTTTTCGCATAGTCCGGGTTGGAATGTGCTACCAAAATACTGCTCATCGTATAACAACTCCGTGGTAAGAAATTCTTCCTGCTTGCAGTTAAAACTTGTTCAGGTACTGGCCGAGCTCCCACTCCGTTACCGTAGTGGAAAAATCATACCACTCCTTCTCCTTCGCTTCGGTGTATTTTCTGAAAACATGCTCGCCCAGCGTTTCCCGGATCAGCGGGTCCTTTTTCATTTCGGAAATCGCCTCGTTCAGGTCGCCGGGAAGACTGCCGATGCCCGCCGCTTCCCGCTCCTCGCGGTCGAAATCGTAAATGTTCGCGGAAACCGCTTCCGGCGGCGTCATGTCGTTTTTAATGCCGTCAAGCCCGGCCGCAAGCAGCACGGCAAACTCCAGGTACGGGTTGCAGGCCGGGTCCGGGTTGCGCAGTTCAATGCGCGTGCTCGCCCCGCGCGAGGCCGGCACCCGGACCAGCGCGCTGCGGTTCCGGAGCGTCCACGCAATGTGGCAGGGCGCCTCGTACCCCGGGACCAGCCGTTTGTCGGAGTTCACCAGCGGATTGGTGAGCGCGCACATGCCCCGGATGTGCTTGAGAATGCCCGCGATGAAATTGCCGGCGATGTGGCTGAGGCCCGTTTCGCTTTCCGGGTCGTAAAATACGTTCCGGTCGCCCCGGAACAGCGACATGTTGGTGTGCATCCCCGACCCTGCGCGGCCGTAAACGGGTTTCGGCATAAAGGTGGCGCAGAGGCCGTGGGAATCCGCGCAGGATTTGACCACCATTTTGAAGGTGAGGATATTGTCCGCCGCGGAAAGCGCCTCACTGTATTTGAAGTCGATTTCATGCTGCGCAATGGCGACCTCATGATGGGAGGCTTCGATTTCAAAGCCCATTTCCTCCAGGTTCAGGCAGATGTCGCGCCGCGCGCTTTCGCCCAGGTCGGAAGGCCCCAGATCAAAATATCCGGCCGTATCGTACGTGACCGTGGTCGGATGCCCGAACTCATCCGTATTGAACAGAAAGAATTCGCATTCCGGGCCGACGTTGAAGGTGAACCCCATATCCGCGGCCTGCCGCACCGTCCGTTTCAGAACGTCGCGCGGGTCGCCCTCGAACGGCGTGCCGTCCGGCTTGTAAATATCGCAGATCAGCCGGGCGACCCTGCCGTGCTGGGTGTGCCACGGCAGAATAACAAAAGAATCGAGATCCGGATACAGGTACATATCGGATTCTTCGATTCGCACAAAGCCTTCAATAGAGGAACCGTCAAACATGCATTTGTTGTCCAGCGCTTTTTCAATCTGGCTGGAGGTGATTGCAACGTTTTTCAGCGCACCGAGAATATCCGTAAACTGCAGCCTGATGAACCTGACATTATTCTCTTCAATCATGCGGATAATGTCTTGCTTTGTATATCGGCTCATACAAATACCTCCCTAAAAAATAAAATGACAAGGCCGCTCCCTTTCAAGAACCTCCTTATCAAACAATTTCAGTATCGCCTATATTTTATTATATTATCCTCACAGTGTCAATCTTTTTCAAATTGAATGGGGGATTTCATTTTTATGCACAATTTTTCGACTCTGTCCATGCGTTTTCTGTATTTTTGCATAATCACATCCGTTGTCTTGCAATTTTCCGGGCATCCTCCCCCGGTTCCCGTCCTTTTTCGCCCGTTTTGGTTTTTGGGGAACGGCGTGCAATTGAAAATCCGTCATTACACGGGAAGCGGGCTCACTTGTGATATTTCCCGTGGTTGATGATTTGAAAGGCGCGGTAGACCTGCTCGCAGAGCATGACCCGCGCAAGCTGATGCGGAAAGGTCATCGGCGACATGGAAAGCCGCAGGCCGGCCGCCTGTTTGACCGCGGGGCTCAGTCCGAAGGAGCTGCCGATCAGAAAGACGACGGAGCTTGTGCCGCCGACCGCAAGCGCTTCCATATGCCGCGCGAGCTGCTCGGAAGACAGCAGTTTTCCCTCAATGCAGAGCGCGATTTTAAATCCGTTTCCGGCGGCGGCCAGCATTTTTCGCCCTTCTTCCTCCAGCCCGGCTTCAACCTGCGAAGGGGAGGGGTTTTCGGGCAGACGGCTTTCCGACAGCTCCAAAACGGAAAAATCGCAAAAAGGGCGCAGCCGTTTTGCGTACTCGGCACACGCCTCTCGCCAGAAGGTTTCCTTCAATTTTCCAACACAAATAATCCGAACCGATCCCATGAGCGCTCCTAAAAAATCATTACGTTCCCGGCGGCATTTTCCCTTGGCGCCACATACAGTTCGAAGTCGGTTCCCTCTTTCATTCCCGCCATGCGCATGGAGCAAAGGGAAGTCTGATAGGCAAGCTCCGGCGTGTTGTTTTCGGCGCTTAAATGCGCCAGCACAAACCGTGTGGTCCCTTTTTCCACAAACCCGCAGAGCTCCCGCGCGCAGGCCTCGTTGGAAAGATGACCGGTCTGGGACAAAATCCGTTTTTTCAGCGGATAGGGGTACGGCCCGTTGTTCAGCATGCCGACGTCATGGTTCGATTCGAGCACCAGAAGGTCGGTTCCGCAGAGTGCGGCGCGCACCTCCTGCGACATGTAGCCCAGGTCGGTCGAAACTCCCACCCTGCGCCCGTCGGGCGTATCGATCAGATATCCGATGCTTTCGGCGCTGTCGTGGGAGGTGTGGAACGGTTTTATGTACATGCCGGCACATTCCATGCCGCATTCGTCGATCACCCCGTAAGGGAACTTATCGTTCAGGCTGTTCATGCGTTCCAGCGCCGCCAGCGTCCCGCCGGACGCGTAAACCGGAATATGATGCCGGGAAGCCAGAACCCGCAGGCCGCTTACGTGGTCGGAATGTTCATGCGTGACAAAGATCGCTTTCACACAGTCCATTTCAAGTTCGCAGCGCCGCATCATTTCCGTCAGCTGCTTTGCCGACCTGCCCGCGTCCACCAAAATGCCGGACGAAGCCGTCCCGATATAATAACTGTTTCCGCTGCTTCCGCTGAAAAGCGGACAAAATCTTGCCATGAATCAACCTCAGCTCTTTTAAGAAAAAGGGGAAGTCCAACGTCCCTCCCCTTCCGGTTTATGTTGTTCAGATTGCCTGCGCAACTGTTTCTTCCGGAACATGGACCCGTTTGATGTCCGCGCCCAGATTCCTCAGTTTTTCTTCCACGTTTTCATAGCCGCGCTCAATATGGCCGATGTCTTCGATCTGCGTGGTTCCCTTTGCCGCAAGGGCGGCAATCAGCATGGCGGCGCCCGCGCGCAGGTCGGTCGCCTTGACCGGAGCCGCGTTCAAATGGTCGACCCCTTCCACAACGGCCAGCTTGCCGTCGACGGAAATTTGGGCGCCCATGCGCTTGAGCTCCTCCACATAACGGAACCGGTTGTCCCAGACGCTTTCGTTGATGATGCTGGTGCCGTTTGCAATGGAAAGCAGAACCGCAATCTGCGGCTGCATATCGGTCGGGAAACCCGGATGCGGCATGGTCTTGATATTGCACTTGTTCAGCCTGCCCGTGCGGGTCACGCGGAGCGCGTCGTCAAACTCCTCGACGGTGACGCCCATTTCCTCCAGCTTTGCCGAAATGGATTCCAGATGCTTCGGGATCACGTTTTTGACCAGAACATCCCCGCAGGTCGCGGCGGCCGCAACCATATAGGTCCCCGCCTCGATCTGATCCGGAATGATGGAATAATTCGTGCCGTTCAGGTGATCCACGCCGTAAATTTTAATCACGTCGGTGCCGGCGCCGCGGACATCCGCCCCCATGGAGTTGAGGAAATTCGCAAGGTCGACAATATGCGGCTCCTTCGCCGCGTTTTCAATGACCGTAACGCCCTTGGCTTTTACGGCGGCGAGCATGATATTGACGGTAGCCCCCACGGAAACAACATCGAGGTAAATGTTGGTGCCGGTCAGCTGTTCGGCATACACGTCGACCATTCCGCCCTCCAGCTTGTGCGTGGCGCCCAGCGCGTCGAAGCCCTTTAAATGCTGGTCGATGGGGCGGACCCCGAAATCGCAGCCGCCCGGCATAGTGACCACCGCATGGCGGAACCGGCCCAGCAGCGCCCCCAGCAGATAATAGGAACCGCGGATATGACGCGCAAGCTCATAGGAAGCCACATGGGTGCGAATCGGCCTGGGGTCAATTTCCAGCGTTGATTTATCAATATTGCGCACATGCGCTCCCATATCGTAAAGAATTCTTGAAATAGAAGTAACATCGGTAATATTCGGTACGTTTTCTATGCGGCAAATACCATCGGCTAAAACTGCTGCCGGAATAATTGCAATGGCTGCATTCTTTGCACCGCTGATATCCACTTCGCCTGTCAGCGGGCAACCGCCCGTAATCACAAATTTATCCAATACGGCACGCTCCAATCTTCATATTCACAATACTATTTATTGCATTTTTTTTAAAATTATTAACCTTTTTTAAAAGTTATCGTCTGTTAAAATTTTGAAGAATCATCATTCGTTTAAAAAACGATAATATTTCCTTCATACTATTTAACACTAATTGATAATAATACACACCGGCATAAAAGTCAATACACAGTATCGCGCGTAACGATTTTGTAATCTTGCGGCAATCCGATGGATTTTCCCCTCCCGGCACACAAAAAATGCCCCGCCGGAAAAAAGCAGGGCACCTTTTTTTATTTTTTCACATAACTGAGCGGATTGACCTTTGTCCCGTTGAGCCTGACTTCAAAATGGCAGTGCGGACCGGTGGAATATCCCGTGCTGCCAACCCGCGCGATGGCCTGCCCCTTGGAGACCTTCTGCCCCGCGGACACCAGCAGAGCGCTCGCATGGGCGTAAAACGTGTGAAGACCGCCGCCGTGGTTGATTTCAACACATTGCCCGTAGCCGTTGCTCCAACCGGCAGAAATCACCGTGCCGCCGTCGGCCGCCACAATGGTTTTTCCGTAAGCGCCGCTGCCGGAAATGTCGATGCCTGGGTGGAACTTCCCCCACCGCCACGTGAAATAAGTCGTGATCATATGGAGCGACGGAACCGGCCACATCAGGCTGCCGGTGCTCTGACCGGCGCTGCTGACCTTCGGCCTCTTCTTTGTTCCGGTGACAACCACCTTGTCCACGGGCTGCTTTAATACCTTTTGGCTGACCGATTCCCGCTTGCTTTCCACGCCGTTGACATAGTAAACCTTGTCCACATTTTCCTGAACGCCGTTTTGACCCTGCGTGGTAACTTTGGAATAATCCGTGTATTTGGAGCTGTCCTGATTGGTGACCGTTTTATAAACGATCGGGACCTGATAAGTGACGCTCTTGATCAGCTGGACCCCCAGTTTCGGCACCGCAACCTCGACATTGACCAGATCCCCCGGATGAATATCGTCGCCGACCCGGTCGCCGTTGATCGCCTTGAGCTGGGAAAGCGTAAGATTGTGATCCTTAGCAATCGACGTCGCGGTATCGCCGTCCTTCACCGTGTAGACGACCGCCTCTTTCGAGGTTCCGCTCAAAAGCGATTTCATATTTTCCGTCGTCATAATGGAAGTGGTGGGGAAAAGGCCGTTGACGGTTTCCACATTCTGAATGAATTCCGCCGTTGCGGAAGTATCCGACCCGCGCGCCTTGTTCAGGATATTTTGCAGAATATAGTTGAGGTCGGCGCTGCTTTTCACGGCGCCGATCAGCTGCCCGCCCACATACAGCCCGCTGGCTTCTTCAATAATGTCGTCCGACTGCTGAATAATCCGGTTGCAGACCGTATTGACGGAGGAATAGCTTGCCGGGCTTACAACGGAAAGCTGAAAACACGGCGTCGCCTTAAGTTCGGTCGTCTGGGAATCCGCACTGTGCACCATGCGCTGGCTTACCATCGCGGTAGCCTGTTCAAACACCTTTTCATTCTGGATGGTCGCAACCTGCTGACCGTCGTATGAAAGGTTCAAGCCGTAATTCAGGCCGTTCCAGTGCTGTACGGTGGCAAGCAGAATCAAAATAGAGGCGACCGGAGCGACAACGTTCAGCACGGTGCAGACGGCCCTTTTATGGCGGATCAGGCTTTCCCCGGTTACCCGGGCATATTCCCTCAGCACCCGAAGGTAGCCCTGCTTTTTTGCTTGCGCGATTCTGTGCCGGGCAATGTCGAAGCCTTCGCTGATCGACTGGAGTTCCCTTTCCGCCCGCCGGATTTGCCTGCCGATAAAAAAGTCGTACACACGCCTGATAAAATCCACCGCCGGGCGGGAAAAACGGACCAGCCTGCGGTGCACGCGCTTCAGGATCCGCACGGACTGAATGCCGGTTATATACAGAAAATCCAGCGTTTTATCCCCTTCGGTCAGGAGGAAGGCGCGGGCTTTTTCACCCGCTTGATTCATTCTGTTTTTCAGATCAGGCATTTGCATCAGACAAGCCCTTTCATTTAAATAAGTTACAAATCTGTAATGTTCTTCGAATATCATATACTAAAAATGACAATTTTGCAACCTATTTAAAGAAAGTTCACTTTTCTGTAACTATTTAAACAAAAAGGTCGGCTCAATACCGCAGATTTTCTTCTTTCCAATTCCGAATGACCGGAAGGAAGGCCCGCGCTTCCCTCTTTGCAGCGGCCAGGTCGTGTTCCCGGTAATTGCCGCACTCCGCGGGGGCGGTGCCCGGAATCTCCCCCTCATATTCGGAAATGAACCGAAACGCCTGCTGAATCAGCGCAATGGCGTCCGTGTGCTTCATATTGCGGACAAGAAAATAAAAGCCCGTGCGGCAGCCCATCGGGCCAAAGTAGATCACGCGGTCCTTCCAGGCGGAATTGCGCGCGTAAGTGGCAAAAAGGTGCTCCATGGTGTGAATCGCCGGATTGTCCAGATACGGCGGAATGTTCGGTTTTCTCATGCGGATGTCGTAAGTGACGATGTCGCCGTCCACACGGGAGAGATAGATGCCGGGAGTCAGGGTATTGTGGTCCACGCAAAAGCTTGCAATTCGTTCCATATCGAATTCTCCTTCCCGTCGGCCGCCGCAAAACACACAAAAAAGGCACGGCGGTCCGCCGTGCCTTTTATTTTATCATAATCCAATCCGGCTTTAAAGGACCTTGGAGAGAAAGTCCTTCAGCCTTTCGTTTTTCGGATGCTCAAAGAACTCCTTCGGCCCGGCCTCTTCCAGCACCCGCCCGTCGTCCATAAACAGCACGCGGTTGGCGACTTCCCTTGCAAAGCCCATTTCATGGGTGACCACCACCATGGTCATGCCGTCCGCGGCCAGCTCCTTCATCACCCCGAGCACCTCGCCCACCATTTCCGGGTCAAGCGCGCTGGTCGGTTCGTCGAACAGCATGACGTCCGGGTTCATGGCAAGCGCGCGCACAATGGCGATGCGCTGCTTCTGCCCGCCGGAAAGCTGCGCCGGGTAAGCCTTCGCTTTGTCCGCCAGCCCGATCCGCTTCAACAGCTGCATGGCCTGATTGACCGCTTCCTCCTGTGTTTTCAGCTTCAGCGTGACGGGAGCCAGCGTGATGTTGGAAAGGACCGTCAGGTGCGGAAACAGGTTGAAATGCTGGAAGACCATTCCCATTTTCCGGCGCAGCAGATTGATATTGCAGTCCGGCCGGTTGATCTGCGTCCCCTCGAACCAGATTTCTCCGCCGGTCGGCTGCTCCAGCAGGTTCAGGCAGCGAAGGAAGGTGCTTTTTCCGGAACCGGAGGGGCCGACCACAACGACCTTCTCCCCTTTTGCAATGGTCTGGTCAATGCCTTTCAGAACCGCGAGGTCCCCGTTCATGGTATGAAAGGTCTTCTGTAAATTCTTAACGGTTATCACTCTTATGCAGCCTCCTTTCCAGCTTGCCGAGCAGCGCGGTCAGGCCCATCACGATCAGCAGATAGATCAGCGCGACCGTCATCAGGGAAGTATACGGGTCATAGGTGTTGCTGCGGATGGTATCGCCGCCCTTGGTCAGGTCCTGAATCGCTATGTAGCCTGCGACGGAGGTTTCCTTCAGCAGGGCGATAAACTCGTTGCCGATGGCCGGCAGAACATTTTTCAGCGCCTGCGGGAACACGATTTTCACCATGGTATCGCGCTGGCTGAGGCCGAGCGAACGGCCGGCTTCCACCTGCCCCTTGTCCACGGACTGAATGCCGCTGCGGATCACCTCCGCCACATAGGCGCCGGAATTGATGCCGAAAGCGAGAATCGCCGCGAAAATGGGATCCACGTTAATCGACTGGAACACGATATACCACATGATCAGCAGCTGCACCACCATTGGCGTGCCGCGGATGACCGTGAGGTAAATCGAGGCAATTGCATTCAGAACGCGCAGCTTTTTGGGGTTGTTCTGGTGCGATACGCGGATCAAAGCCACCAGGGTGCCGAGAACAATGCCGACCAGCACGGCGAACACGGTGATCAGAAGAGTGTTCTCCAGGCCGGTCACGATATATTTGTAACGGTTTTTCTCGATAAAAGACTCGTAGAATTTCTGAGGAAACTCGGAGAAATAAGAAAGAGGCAGCGCCGTAAGCAGTGTGTTCATGATAAACCTCCTCATATAAAACAGTGAAAAGCAGGCCGGCGAAACGTTCCGCCGGCCCCGCGTTTCATCTCAGTCATGCATATCCGTCAGGCGCCGAGTGCCGCTTTGTATTTTTCAATCGTCTTGTCAAGCTCGCCGCTCGACTTCATCTCGCTGAGGACTTCATTGACAACCTTCAGCAAGGCTTCGTCGCCCTTCTGGACCGCAATCGCATACCCTTCGGAGGTCAGGGCCTTGTCGAGCTTCACAATCTTATCGGGGTTTTTCTGCTCAAACTTGGTCGCCGGGAAATTGTTGATCACAACCGCGTCGATTTTTCCGTTGATCAGGTCGGTGACGGCGTCGACGCCTTTGTTGTAACGGCTGACGGAACCGACCTTCACGTCGCTTTTACCGTCTTCGTTGGTGCAGTAGGTGTCGCCGGTCGTACCCTGCTGAACGCCGACCTTTTTGCCGTTCAGGTCCGAAGGCGCTTTGAGCGCGCTTCCTTTTTGGACCAGAATTGCCTGAGACGCATTGAAATAGGTGTTGGAAAAGTCCACGTTCTTCTTTCTGTCGTCGGTCACCGTCATGCCGGCCGCAATGAAATTGCTTTTTCCCGACTTCAGGTCCGTGACAAGCGAATCGAACGCCATATCCTTGATTTCGAGCTTTACGCCGAGCTTGTCGGCGATTTTCTGGGCAATATCCACATCGATGCCGACAATCTGGTCGCCGTCCTTGTACTCGAACGGTTCAAATTCCGCGTTGGTGGACATGATCACCTTGCCCGCCGCCTTGATTTTTTCGACCGAAGTCTGCGCCGCCGCGGAAGAAGAGGACGAGCCGGAATTACCGGCCGAGGGGGACGCCGCCGTGCTGTTGGCGGTACAGGCACTCATGGAAACCGCCATGGCGGCCGTGAGAAGGAAGGCCGTCAATTTTGATAACTTGTTCATTCTGATTCTCCTCCAAAATATCGATCAAATTTGGTTCTTTTTAATATATTCGTATTGTATCGCATATTTATGCATAAATCAAGGTATTTATTAAATAAAAATTCATTTTATGCATGCAAGCTCATTTCGGCCGGCCCGCCGGGCTGTTTTTGTGTATTTTCCATACCGCAGGCCCGAAGCAGCCGCTCCATGTCCCGGGGAAACGAGCTTTGCAGCGCGACGGCGGCTCCGGTGACCGGGTGCGCAAACCGGACGTTCCCGCAGTGCAAAGCCTGCCGCTCGATCTGTTCCATGCTTCCCCCGTATAGATCGTCCCCCGCAAGCGGATGCCCCATGTGGGCAAAATGAACGCGAATCTGATGTGTGCGCCCGGTTTCCAGGCACACGCCCACCAGCGTGTGCCCGCCCCCGCTGCAAAGCGCGCGCCAGTGCGTAACGGCCCTTTCCCCGTTCGGAGTCACTTCGCGCTGAACCCGGTGCCCGGATTTCAATCCGATGGGCGCGTTCATCACGCCGGCGCCGGAAAGAATCCCCTCGCAGACGGCGAAATATTCTTTTTGGATCTTCCCCGCCAGACGGGCCGCGCAATACGCGTTTTTCGCAAGAACCACCAAACCGGTCGTGTCCCTGTCCAGCCGGTACACCGGGCGGAACGCGATTTTACGGCCGCGCTCCAAAAACAGGGCCGCCGCCGCGTTGGCCAGGCTGTCACGGTCGTGGCCGGGCGAGGGATACATCGGCATGCCCGCCGGTTTTTCCACCACCAGCAGGTCGTCATCCTCCAGAACAACGGAAAGCGGATACGGCGCGGGTTCCGGCTGCTTTTCGTCATCCGGCAGATTCAGGCGAACCGTGTCGCCCGCGCAAAGGACCCGGGTCACGATCGCCTGCGCTCCGTTTACCGTGATTCCGTTCGGCTCCCGTTTCAGGCGGATCATGAGCCTTGCCGAAACACCGCAGTAACCCCTCAAAAAGCTTTTCAGGCGGATTCCGCCGTATTCGGGCGGAACGGGAAATTCAAGCGTGCGCATTCCGTGTCTTCTCCTTTTTTCACAGAAAAGGCGGCGGCAAAATCTGCCGCCGCCCGAAAGTCCCGAAAAAACAATCAGTGGTCGAGAAATCGTGCAAGGCAAGGCGGCAAACCTGAAAAGAGGAAGCATACTGATTGTATGTCACCGCTATTTGCAGGCGCAGCCAACGCAGGAACAAAACCGCAGCGCGATTTTGCGTTTGCGCGACTTGATCGACAGCCTGAAGCGGCAAATTCCGCCGCCCGCAGGCCGTCCTTTTTTTATTTTACTTCAACGGTCCAGCCGAAGGTATCCTTGATTTTGCCCCACTGGATTCCGGTGAGGGTGTCGTACAGACGATGGGAAATCGGCCCGATTTCTCCGTTGTTGATATTCATGATGGTGTCGCCCCACTTCAGGTGGCCGATCGGTGAAATGACCGCCGCGGTGCCGGTGCCGAAGGCCTCCTTCAGCTTGCCGTCCGCCGCCGCCTGCGCAAGCTCGTCGATGGAAAGCTTCCGCTCCACCACGTTCATGCCCCAGGATTTGAGTAGCTCGATCGCGGACATGCGGGTAATGCCGGGAAGGATGGAGCCCTGCAGCTCCGGCGTTACGACCTCGTCGCCGATCACAAAGAAGACGTTCATGGTGCCGACTTCCTCTATGTATTTGCGCTCCACGCCGTCCAGCCACAGCACCTGGGTGTAATCCTGCTTTTCCGCTTCGTCCTGCGCTTTCAGGGACGCCGCGTAGTTGCCCGCCGTCTTCGTGTAGCCCATGCCGCCCCGCACCGCGCGCACATAGTTTTTCTC
>JAAYUL010000064.1 GCA_012517675.1 Clostridiales bacterium
ATGGTGGGCGGCAGCACCTTTTCAATGGCCTCCTGCCCGAACTGCTTGATGATCAGGCCGGCCGCGATGGACACAAAGCCCGAAAGCACAATGCCGAACTGCGCCGCGGCGATCTTGCCGTCCGCGACGGGGCCGGCGAACGCCTGCGCGCCCGTAATGGAGCAGATGGCGGTGATATAGGAAAAGCTGGAACCGTAAAAGAGCGGGATCTGCCTGCCCGTAATCAGGATAAACCCGAGCGTGGCGAGGCCGCTCGCAAAGATGGTGGTGGAAACATGGAAGCCGGTGAGCAAAGCTACCAGCACCGTCGCCGGGAACATCACGATGATCTGCTGCAGGGCAAACACCAGCAGCTTGAAAAAAGGCGGTCTTTCGTCAGGCAGATAACCTGAAATCTGCGTTTTTGTGGTCAATTACCATACCCCCGTAATTCTGTTTCTTTGTGGCTTTCCGAGTTATTATACCGTAAAGCACCCTGTAAAACAACAAAAATTTACGATGTATTCACAATTGATACAAGCAATATTCACAAAAGAATTTCTTCTCCGTCTTCCTCTGTATTTCCCTGAAAACCGCCGCCGCGTTTTCGGCCGGGCCTTGTTTAATTCATATGAAAAGAGGGCGTTGAAAAAGAAAAATAACCCCTGTGCCGTGCAAATTACGAATCCTCAAATAAAATTGCGCCGGATATTATATAATAATGATAACCGAATCAAACGGCAGGGGGAAACCACATGATCGACCAGCGTTACCTTGAGCTGCTCGCCCGGGAATATCCCAGCGCGCGGGCGGCAGCCTCGGAAATCATCAACCTGAAAGCCATCCTCAGCCTTCCGAAGGGGACGGAGTACTTTTTCAGCGACCTGCACGGGGAACACGAGGCGTTCCTCTATCAGCTGAAAAGCGCCTCCGGCGTGGTGCGCAAAAAAATCGACGAGCTGTTCGAGCAGTCCATTTCGGAATCGGACCGCATTGCGCTCGCGGGCCTGATCTATTCGCCGGAAGCGGAGCTGAGCCGCGCCCGCCGGGACTGCGCCCAGTACCCGGACTGGTGCCGCATCACCATTTACCGCCTGGTGGAAATCTGCAAGGAGGCGGCCTCCAAATACACGCGCTCCAAGGTCCGCAAAAAGCTGCCCGCGGACTTTGCCTACATCATCGACGAGCTGCTGCACGCGGACGGCGGCAGCAACAAGCCGCACTACCACAGCGAAATCATCAGGACCATCGTGGAAACGAAGATGGGCGACGAATTCATCACCGCCCTGTGCTACCTGATCCAGCAGCTTCTGATCGACCGGTTGCATATCATCGGCGACATTTACGACCGCGGGCCGCGCGCCGACGCGATTATGGACGCGCTGATCCGCTGCCACGACGTGGACATCCAGTGGGGCAACCACGACATTTCGTGGATGGGCGCGGCGGCCGGGAACTGGGCCTGCATTGCCAACGTCATCCGGCTGGCCATCAGCTACAACAATTTCGATTTGCTGGAGGACGGCTACGGCATCAACCTGCGGGCGCTTTCCGTTTTTGCCGAGCATATTTACCGCGACGACCCGTGCGAGCTGTTTCTGCCCCACGTGCTGGACGAAACCCTGTACGACCCCGTCGACATCCGCCTTGCCGCCAAAATGCACAAGGCCATGGCGGTGATCCAGTTCAAGGCGGAGGGGCAGCTGATCCGGAAGCACCCGGAATACGGCATGGAAAACCGGATCCTGCTCGACAAAATCAACTTGAAAACCGGTACCGTCCTTCTGGACGGCAAGGAATACCCCATGCGCGACCTGCATTTCCCGACCGTCGACCCGGAACAGCCGCTGGAGCTGACCCACGCGGAGGAAGAGCTGATGAAAACCATCGCCGCTTCGTTCCTGCACAGCGACCGGCTGACAAAGCACATCCGTTTTCTGTATTCCCACGGCAGCATGTATCTGCGCATCAATTCCAACCTGCTGTACCACGGCTGCATCCCGCTGACAAAGGACTGCGAATTCGCCGAAGTATCCTTCAGCGGCGCGCCGCATTCCGGCCGCGCATACCTGGAGTACCTGGACAAGGTGGTCCGCAGCGCCTACTTTGCGCCGCGCGGCGCAAAGGAACGGGAAAACGCCTGCGATTTCATGTGGTACCTGTGGTGCGGCGCAAACTCGCCTCTGTTCGGAAAGACCAAGCTTTCGACCTTTGAACGCTATTTTATCGAAGACAAGTCGACGCACGCGGAAAAGTTCAACCCCTACTACAAATTCATCGAATCCCGGCCCGCCTGTGAAATGATTCTGCGGGAATTCGGGCTGGACCCCGAAACGTCCCATATCATCAACGGGCACGTTCCGGTCCGCTTGAAGGAGGGCGAAAGCCCCGTCAAGGGCGACGGCCTGCTCTTTATGATCGACGGCGGGATTTCCAAAGCGTACCAGAAGCAGACGGGGATCGGCGGGTACACGTTCATCGCGAACTCCCGCTACCTTGCCCTTGCCGAGCACAAGCCGCTCAAGGCCGGGCGCAACCCCGCCGAAAATTCCCCGCGCGTCATGGTGGTGGAAGCCATCAAGCAGCGCGTCACCGTCGGGGACACCGACACCGGCGCGGAAATCGCGCGGCAGATCGAAGAGCTGACCGCCCTGCTCGACGCCTACCGCAGCGGCGCGATCAAGGAAAAATAGCCGTTTGACTTTTCCGCGCCGTTTTTATAAAATAGAACCGCAAAGATAAAAACACAGTCCCGGTCGGTAGTCCGGGCGCGGCATGATTGCCGCCAGTAACCTTCCTCCTTGGTTGTCCGTTCTTTGCGCAGGACCATGAAAAGGAGGAAACCATATGAGCGAGTTCCGTTTCACCGTGTTTTTTGAAAACCCCTTCTGGGTCGGCATTTTTGAACGGACCTGCGGCGGCAGGCTGGAAGCCTGCAAAATCATTTTCGGCGCGGAGCCGAGGGACGCGGAGGTTTACGCCTTTCTCCTGCGGGAATGGCGCGGCCTTCGGTTCAGCCCTCCCGTCGGCTGCCAACGGGAAGAAACGCGGCGGTTGAACCCAAAACGGATGCAAAGGGAAATCGGCGCGCGGCTGACATCCTCCGGTGTCGGCACCAAGGCTCAGCAGGCGCTCAAGCTCCAACAGGAGCAGGTCAAACAGGCGCGCAAATCCCGCCGAAAGGAAAACGCGGAGGAAGAAAAAGACCGCCGGTTTACGCTTCGGCAGAAGAAGAAAAAAGAAAAGCACCGGGGCAAATAGCACCCGGCGCACGGAGAGCGGTCTGGCTGAAAAGCCAAGCCGCTCTCCTGTTTATATAACAAGTTACGAATATACTTTTTAAAAAGAAATGCTTTTTGCTCTTCGCCAACCCTGATTGGGCTTTTGTCCGAGCCGACCGGATCGAAATTTCCCGGAAAAGCTTCTCTTCATTAAAAAAACCATTGACTATTTCATAAGCCAATGGTATGATAGTTTTTGAACATAATTATACATTATATAGTATATTTTTACAAATATACTATAACACAAATCTCGCTGTTTGTCAACTGTTTTTTGCTTTGTTTTTTCAGGCCGCGTTTGAAAAATCAGAGGACGGTACGATTCTATTTGAAAAACCGTCGTATGGATCAAAATAAGGCCCGAAGCAAGAACGATGGATAAAGGAGGATTTTTATGGACTCTCTCGCCTCCCTGTTCAGCCTGAGCACGCTTTCCGTCCGCGCCGCCGAAGCGCAGCTGCTGAGCCTGAACGAAAAATCGCAGGAGTACGGCCTGACGCTCACCCCGGAAGACGCCGTCGCGCTGATGCAGACCCGCGTACAGGCCCTGAATGCGTCGGGCCGGGTAGAAATCGGCTCGGCCACCGTCGGCAGGCTGGCGGAAGCCTTCTGCGATTCCTGCTGGATCAACCAGACCCATTACGCGGAAACGCTGCATGAGCTGGTCGAACTTTTCTACGAAATGAAGAACGAAACCGAGGACAGGGTTTCCGACGCCGAGCTGATCGCGTTCATGAAAGAGTGCTTTGAAGACCGCTGCGGCGGTTCGCTGGAGCTGCTTTCCGGGCGGGAACTGGAAAAGCTGGCGGAAAACGTGCGCTTCGGCGCCGCCGATTATTTCGACCTTTCCCGCGAAACCCGCTTTGAAGAGGACCGGTTTGCGGAGGAGGAGGAAGCCGGGGAGCGCGACTCGGGCCTGACAGAGGAGGGCGGATATGAATAACAGTCTTTCCCTGTTTCTCACCCCGGAAGAAACCGCCGCCTTGCAGCTGCGCATGACCGGGCTGCTTGCGGAAGAGGTGCTGCGTTTTAACGGCGGGCAAAGCAGCTCCATCCGCACGGAAGCGGCGCAAAGCCTGCTGGAATCCATTCTGTACGCGGTCACCGCTTACCTGGACACGCTGCCCGACCCGCCCGCGGCGCTGAAAACCCGCGACATCGGCGAACTGCGGGAACAGGGCATCGTCCTGCTGCGCCGGTACACCGACGAATGCCGGGCTCTGCTGCCAAAGGTCAGGGCCACCCGCGTGCAGACGGAGCTGATCGCCTACAACCACACCGTCGGCGAATGCTTCGGGGAAGCGTTTTTCCGCGTTTACGACCCGCGCTTTCAGGCGCAGGCGGCCCCCGCCGGGCCGATCGACTACCCGCTTTACCGCGACGACTGGAGCGTCACCGGAATTTTATACGTCCGCAATTACCTGACCCAGCTGCTGCGCGAAAACGAGTTCTGCGCGCGGTTCCCCAAAAACCGCATCCGCGCGCTGCTGCTTGCGCACGGATTGAAGCACCGCATCGATTACCGCGAAATGCTCCAGAATATCCCGGAGCTCATCATAGAGGGCGCTCCCGAACAGGAGCGCCCCGCATTGGAACATATGCTGACGGATTGACGCCCGCCCGCTTACAGCGCCGCCCGGAAAATGGCCAGCACGTCCTCCGCCCGGAGCGGCACAAAGCCGTTGCCCATGCACGCCACGGATTTTCGCGCCATGACCTCCAGATTTTCCCCGCCGATGCCGACTTCGCGCAGGGTGGCGGGAATCCCGAGCTTTTTGAAAAAGGCCGCCGTTTCCGCGATGGCGCGGTTGGCAATCTCGAATCGGTCGAGGCCCGCGTCGATGCCCCACACGTTCACGCCGTATTCCACGAATTTGCCGACGGTGTTTTCGTTCAGAACGTACTTCATCCAGTGCGGTGTCAGAATTGCGAGACCGACGCCGTGGGTGATGTCGTAAAACGCGCTGAGCTCATGCTCCATGGGATGCACCGTCCAGCCGACGGGCGCGCCGCAGCCGATCAGGCCGTTGATTGCCAGGCTGGAAACCCACATCAGGTTGGCGCGCGCTTCGTAGTTTTCCGGCTGCTCCAGCGCGACCGGCCCGTAGTGAATGCAGGTCTTCAGCAGCGCTTCCGCAATGCGGGACTGCGTGAACGCGCCCGGCACATTGTTGAAATAGGCTTCAAAAATATGGCTCATAATATCCGCCGTGCCCGCCGCCGTCTGTTTTCGGGAAACCGAAAAGGTGTATTCCGGGTCGAGAATGGAAGCCTTCGGCTTCATGTTTTGGCTGAAGGTGCCGAACTTGTCGTTTTTGCTCCTGTCGGAAATGACCGCGTTGCCGTTCATTTCCGTTCCGGTCGCGGCAAGCGTGAGCACCGCGACAACGGGGAGCACCTTCCCGATTTTTTCCGGGTGGATCACCAGGTCCCACGCGTCGCCGCCGTAGCACGCGCCGGCGGCCACCACCTTGGCGCAGTCGATGGTGCTGCCGCCGCCCACGGGCACCACCACGTCGACGCCGTTTTCCCGGCAGAGGCGCACGCCTTCCCGCACCGAGGTGATTTTCGGGTTCGGCTCCACACCGGAAAGCTCCGTGACGGCGACGCCGCTTTCCTTCAGCAGGCGCATGACCGTGTCGTAAAGACCCGTCTTTTTAATGCTGCCGCCGCCGTAAACCAGCAGCGCGCGGCCGCCCCATTCCCGAACCGCCGTGCCCAGGTTCTGAATCTGCCCTTTCCCAAAATAAATTCTGGTCGGCACCGAATATACAAAGTTTTCCATGTAAACAAGCGCTTCCTTTCCTGAGATCAGTCTGTTTTGTGTTCAGTATATCACAAAGCGCGAAAGTTTCAAATTGCCGGAAAAAGGTTTTCCGGATTTCCCTTGCAATTTTCGGGGTGTTTCGCTATGATGAGGAATTAAGGACCCGTTCTCATCGCTTGCAACGCCGTTGAGACGTTAATTTTCCCTTATGGGAACAGGTTCTGAGAACAAAGCCGCCGCAAAGCGGTTCAAAAAATCAACCGCCCGTGCGGAAAAACGCGGCGGGCTGCGGAAAAGAGTCTGATCTTGATGAATGCACTGATTACGGGCGCGAGCTCCGGCATCGGCCGCGACATGGCGAAAATCCTGAGCGAAAAGGGGTGCGGCCTGATCCTGGCGGCGCGCAGGCTGGACCGGCTGGAGCAGCTGCAAAGGGAGCTGCCGGGCGGGGCGCGGATCATCCGCGCCGATCTGTCGGACGAGGGCGAATGCCTTCGCCTTTACGAGCAGGTAAAACAGGAAAACATCGACATTCTCATCAACAACGCGGGGTTCGGCGTTTTCGGTCCGTTCGACGAAACCGGCCTGCCGCGCGAGCTGAAAATGATCGACACCAATATCCGCGCCGTCCATATTCTGATGAAACTGTTTTTAAAGGATATGAAGGCGCGCGGCTCGGGGTATATTCTGAATGTGGCGTCCTCCGCGGCGTTTCTGCCCGGGCCGCTGCTTTCCTCCTACTACGCCTCCAAGGCGTATGTGCTGCGGCTGACCCAGGCGGTTTACGAAGAGCTGCGCCGCAGCGGCAGTGCGGTGCATGTTTCGGCGCTTTGCCCCGGCCCGGTCGACACGGAGTTCAACGACGTGGCGCAGGTGAAATTCGGCATCCCGGGAATGCAAAGCCGCGCGGTCGCGGAATACGCCCTGAAGCAGATGTTCGCGGGCAGGCTGGTCATCGTGCCGGGCGCCAGGATGAAGGCGGCGCTCTTCTTTTCCCGCTTCGTTCCGGAAAAGGCGCTCCTGCGCATCACTTACCGGATTCAAAAGAAAAAAACGCAGGGCTGAATCCGCCGGGCCCGGCAAAGCGGGGAACGGTTAGAATTTGGAATTCCCACTTCCTGCGGGGACGGTTGTATGGTATAATAAGTGTTAATCTATCTGATTTTTCAGGTCGATTGAGCTGTTACGATTTTATCATGTTCAGCCGGCGCGCGTCGTGTCTTTTGGAACCGCGCCGAGCATACCGGAACAAATAAGGAGCAGTATTCATGTACAATCCGCCGTATTATCCGTTTTACAACCCAGACATGTACGACATGGCAAGAAACGCAAAGCATGAATTGAGGAAAACCTCCAATTCCCTTTGCTGGACCCTGCTTGCCGCTGTTTTTTTAATCGCGGGCGTCACGGCCGGGGGCACTTTTTATCTTCAGGCCGTCGGTTTTCAGGGCGATTACTCCTTCGGCAGCGATTTCAACGGATTTACCCCCCTGCTGTATTACCTTTTGACCGACATGGGGTATGTGGTGGGGCTTGCCGTGCCGGCCCTGATCTATTTTGCCGCGAAGCGCATCCCGCTCAGCGAGGCCCTGCCGTTCCAGAAGACGGGGGTCCTCCGCATGCTCGCGTTCGCCGCGCTGGGCGTGGCGGTCTGCCTGCTGGCCAATATCCCCGCAAACATTGTGGCAAACATGGAGAAGGCGTTCGGCTTCAGCGGCGATCTGCCGCAGATGCCCCTGACCGACGACCCCGCGGTTCTGGCGCTTTACGGCGTTACCATCGCGGTGATTCCCCCGATTGTGGAAGAGCTGCTGTTCCGCGGCATGGTCCTGAACGGGCTGCGGAAGTTCGGCAACACGTTCGCCGTTTTCGGCTCCGCGCTGCTGTTCGGCCTGTACCACGGCAACCTGATCCAGATGGTGTTCGCGTTTATCGCCGGGCTGGTCATGGCGTTCGCGGTGATCCGGACCGGTTCGCTGTGGACCTCCATCCTGATTCACTGTGTCAACAACTCCATCTCCTTTGCCGTTGAAATGACCCAGCGTTATGCCGGCGCCGAGGCGGCCGGCCGGCTGGATACGATCGTGATGACCGCGGTGATCGCCCTGGGAATTCTTTCCCTGATCTACCTGCTGATCCGGGAAAAGCACCTGTTCCGCGGGGAACCGCACAACCCGCTGCTCCCCGTTTCCGCGCGCGTGGGGGCCATGCTGTGGAATCCGGGCGGCGTCGCCATGCTTCTGTACTTTTTCATTTCCTCGGCGATTGTTCTGACCCAATACTGATATGACGCGCGACGAGGAATGGATGCGGGAAGCGCTCGCCCTTGCGGGGGAGGCCGCCGCGCTGGGCGAGGTGCCCGTCGGCGCCGTGGTGGTGAAAGACGGCACGGTTGTCGGCCGGGGGCGAAACCGCAGGGAAACGGAAAAGAACGCCCTGTGCCACGCCGAGCTGGAGGCGATCGGCGAGGCGTGCCGCGCGCTGGGCGGGTGGCGGCTGTGGCAGTGCGAGTTGTTCGTCACGCTGGAGCCCTGCCCCATGTGCGCCGGGGCGATCATCAACGCGCGCATCCCGCGCGTGGTGTTCGGCGCGAAAGACAAAAAGGCCGGGTCGTGCGGGTCCGTGGTAAACCTGTTCGAGCTGCCGTACAATCACAGGCCGGAGCTTGTCTCCGGTGTTCTGGAACAGGAATGCGCCGCGCTGCTGACCTCGTTTTTTCAGCGGCTGCGGAATCAAAAACAGGGGGGATGACCCCCTGTTTTTTGATTGCCGCTGTGCTGCCGCGCGCCGGAAATCCGGTATGATATTTTTATGTCCCTGTATGTATCTTGCGGCGTGTCGCCCATCAATCCCCCAAACGGCGCAGAAGAAACGGATTTTCTCCTTTATTTTTGCTTTCATCAAATTATTTTCTTATAATACATCGATAGATTCAAAAATTGGATTAAAAATTAGTGTAACTTATACATTGATTTTATCGGAAGCGGCTTCTATAATAAGGATAACGGATACACGCATGATTCTACCACTTCACTCATAGAAAATTGCGGTACGACTGATTTGTACGAAGGGAGCTTCTCATATGTTAAAATTTGACGAGCAAAAGCAGCTCGACAGTGTGGCCGGCGGCCTGGCGCTGCGCGGCAAAATCGAGCAGATTGTGGACGGAATCTGCAGGCGCGGCTACGACGGGATCTATTATTTGGGCATTGGGGGAACCTACGCCTCCGCCATGCAGGCGGTCTGCCACGCGAGGGAAAAGAGCGCGCTGCCCGTTTACGCGGAAAACGCCGCCGAATACAATACCACGGGCAACCGCCGCATCGGCAAGGATTCCGTGGTCGTCATTTCCTCCGTCACCGGCAGCACGCAGGAAATGGTGCAGGCGGTGGAGCAGCTGAAAAAAGCAGGCGCCACGATTATCGGCTTTATCGACGTGGAAACGGCGCCGATGGCCGCCATGGTGGACTACGAGATTGCCTACCCGGCCAACGAGCAGCTGAAATTCTTCATGGTGGCCGACCGCTTTATGAAGAACAACGGCGAATTTGAGGATTACGACCGCTACTATGCGGAGCTGGAAAAATACCTGCCGCAGGCGTTGGTTGAGGTGGAAAAATCCGCCGACCGGTTCGGCGAGGAATTCGCGGAAAAGCACAAGGACGACGCGATCCACTACTTTGTGGGCGCGGGCAACCAGTACGGGGCCACTTACTCCTACGCCATGTGCTACTGGGAGGAACAGCACTGGATCCGCACCCGGTCCATTCACGCGGCCGAGTTCTTCCACGGCATGCTGGAGGTGGTGGACCGCGACACGCCCGTCACCGTTTTTGTGGGCGAGGACTCCCAGCGTTCGCTGGCCGAGCGCGTGGCGAAATTTCTACCCCGCATCTGCGGCAACTACACGATCATCGACACAAAGGATTACGAGCTCAAGGGAATCAGCCCGGAATACCGCGGGAACATTTCCCACCTGGTGATGCACGCCGTCACCCAGCGCATCGACGCCCATCTGGAGCAGATCAACCGCCACCCGATGGAAATCCGGCGCTACTACCGCTGCCTCGATTATTAAGCGGTTCTCCGCGAATAAGCAAAAACCGCTTTGCGCAGGGACGCGGAGCGGTTTTTTTTGTACAGGGAAAGGAAGATGTCAAATGTCTCGAATCACCATGCGGAACATCGCCGTCATGAGCGTGCAGTATGTCCACTATTCCTTCGACTATTACCTGGATTCCATGCGGCGCTGCGGCCTGAACCGGATCGACCTGTGGGGCGGCACGCCGCACTACTGCCGGCTGGATTATCCCACCGAAGCACAGGCGGAAAAGAAAATCCGCGAAATGCGGAAAAAGATCGACGACAGGGGCATGAAGGTGGTCATCTACACGCCGGAAACGCTGAGCTACCCCTACAGCTTTTCCTCGCCAGAAGAGCCGGTGCGCCGCCGCACGCTGGAATACTTCGACATGGCCATGGACGACGCGCTCCGTTTCGGCACGAACAAGCTGTTCCTCAATTCGGGCTGCGGCCTGCTGGACCTGCCCCGGGAGGAATCCTGGGCGCGCTGCCGCGAAAGCATCCGAAAGGTCTGCGACATGGCCGAGAAAAAGGGGATCATGATGGTGCTGGAACAGCTGCAGCCCTACGAAAGCAACCTGGTCACCACGCTGCCGGACCTGAAGCGCATGCTGGACGAGGTCGGCTCGCCCGCCCTGAAGGCCTGCGTGGACCTGGTGGCCATGGAGGTGGCGGGCGAAAAGCTGGAGGATTATTACGCGGAGCTGGGCGACGGGGCGATTCAGCACATCCATTTCGCGGACGGCAGCCCGTCCGGCCACTTCATCCTCGGCGACGGAAACCTGCCGCTGCGGGATTACATCCGCGTGCTGAGCAGCCACGATTACGCCGGCGAGGTGGACCTGGAAATCAACGACTCCATTTACTGGGACGATCCGCATACATCGGTCGCCCGTTCGGCGGAATACCTGCGGACCTTTCTTCCGGAAGAATAAAACACGCCGCAGCGAAAGCGCGAAAAGAGGCGCGGGGGACTTTTCCATCCTCCGCGCCTCTCTATTTTTCTGAAAAGCAGGCGGGTTTACAGGCTGCTGTAAACCACCTTTCCGTCCACAAGGGTCAGGCAGGCCCGGACCGCGCGCGCGTCCTTCGGCGCGACGGCGAACAGGTTGCCGTCCAGCACCGCGATATCCGCCAGCTTGCCGGCTTCCAGCGTGCCCAGCTCCCGTTCGCGGCCCAGGTTGACCTGGCCGCCGCGCGTCCACGCCGTCAGCAGCTCGGACACGGTCAGCATGTTCTGCGGATTGAACGGCTCCCCTCCCTCGGGGAAATAGCCGCCCACCGCGTGGTAAACCGACTGGGGAATGTCATCGATGGTCAGGGGCAGGTCGGTCCCGCAGGAAATCGTCACGCCGCTGTCCGCCATTTTGCGGCGGTTCCAGTAATAACGGCCGCGCTCCTCACCGATCTTTTCGCGGATCATGGCCAGCTTGCCCTCGCGGTCCGCAATGGACTGGATCTGGGGATAGATTTCGGCGATCGCGCCCAGTCGGCCCATGCGTTCCAGATCGGCCGGGTCGCTGAACTCCAGGTCGGTAATGGCGTGGCGGTTGGCAAGCGTGCCGTCCGGATTGCGGCGGCACTTTTCGTAGATGTCCAGCACGCGGGCAATGGCCGCGTCGCCCTGCGCGTGCAGCGAAAAGCGGAAGCCCTCCGCGTCGGCGGCCAGCGTTTCGGCCTCGATCGCGGCGTAATCGATCTGCTTGGCACAGCGGGTCGGCGCGCACAAATAGGGCTGTTTCAGGTCGCCCTCCAGGCAGCTGATGGAGCCGTCGGTCATCTGGTTAAAGCCGGAAAAACGGACGAAAGGCCCGGTGAAGCGCTCGCGCATGGCGCGGGCGTAGGGCAGGTTCGCCGGCGCGCCCACCGGCTGGCTCATGAAATGCACCCGCATGGTCAGGGCGTTTTCGGCTTCCAGCCGCTCCAGCACGTCGGGAAAGCCGTAAAAATCGTCAAAGCCCATCTCTTTGGTGGAGGTAACGCCCCGCGCGTTCAGCATGGCCAGATACTTTTGATAAGCCGGAACGATAAAATCGCGGTCATTGAGCAGATAGCGCAGCAGGCGCCAGTAGCTTTCGCTACAGCAGGTTTCCGGCGTAAAGCCGAAGGTCCGGCGCGCGGCCCCGTTCATCAGGCAGCTTTCACCGTCCTCATAAAACAGCACGCAGGGCGTTTCGCCGAACATGCCGTCCAGCACATCCTCCGCCGCCACGATACCCCGGCGCAGTCCGTGCCCGAGAACGCTGTCCCCGGCAGGCAGGCTCCCCGCGTGATCGCGCACCGCGGCCAGCAGCTCGTCCGCGTTCGCGGCGGCCGACAGGTCCGCCCCCGCAAACCCCAGGGCGTACCCGGTAAAAAAGCAGTGCACGTCCGAAAAGCCGGGACAGACCAGCCGGTCGTCCAGCTCGTAAATTTCGGTGTCCGGCCCCGCATACGCGGCGCCGTCTCCGCCGCCGCAGGCCAGGATCCGGTTCCCCTGAACGGCGACAAATCCGGGCTGCGGCCGCTCCTGCAGCGCGGTGAAAATCGCCTGCGAACGCAAAAGTTTGTCGGCAGTTTTCATGGTAATTTCCATCTTCCTTTCGTATGCGCTTCCCGCGCAAGCCATTATTTTGCACAAGAATCTGAATATTTTATACCAATTTACGCCCTTCACTATAGCACAGCGCGGCATAAAATACAAATAAAACCGACACAGCTCCCTGATTTTCAGCGAAAACGACAGGATGCACCCTTCCGTTTTGTAGAAATTCACAACCGGATCGTAAAACACGCAAAGATTCTGAGATAATTCACGGCGATTCCCTTGACATTTCCCGCGGGGACTGCTATGCTGAACGTGTAATCGGTATACTTTTTTTATCATCCTATATAGCGACAATTCGCTTTTTCGCACGGAAACGGCGGATGACGGAAAAGGAGAGGAACACGAAATGCCGCGGACCGAACAAGCAGCCGAACCGGAACGGCACAACCGTGATGCCGGAGCCCGCCGCCTGCTGGCCATGGACCTGGACGGCACCTCCGTGGACGACGCGGGGCGGCTGGGGCGCGAAACCGTGCGTGCCTTTGCCCGCGCGCGCCGCGCCGGCCATGTGCTGTGCTTTGTGACCGGCCGGCGCGATCCGGACATGGCGCCGCTGATGCGCCAGACGTCCTGTGTGGACTACCTGCTCCTGAACAACGGCGGCAAGATCGTGCGCACGGCCGACGGCGCGGTGCTGCAGGACCTGCGCATTTTGCCGCGGGACGCCCGTCCCGTGGTCGACTACTGCCTGCAAAACGACTTCCTTCTGCACGTTTTGGCGGGCCGCTACTGGGGCGTCAACAAAATGACCCCCGGCACAAGGGAATACATCGGCCAGATCGGCATCCGCCCCGTGCGCTACCGCAGCTTTTCCGAGCTGCCCGCCTCTATCGAGGGCTTTACGGCCACGGTCGAAGGCGACCGGGTGAGCGCCTTTATCGCTTCGAGCGGCCTTGCGCTGGAATGCGTTGCGACCTCCCCCTCCTGTACCGACGTGATGCGGGCGGGCGTGACCAAGTGGAACGGCCTGCGCCGCCTGTGCGCCATGCTGAGCATCCCGGCCGGGCAGGTGGTTGCCGCCGGCAACTATGACAACGACATCGGAATGCTCCGCCACGCGGGAATCGGGGTGGCAGTTGCCAACGCCCGCGCGAACGTGAGGGCCGCGGCCGACTTTGTGACCCGCGCCGACAACAATCGCGACGCCATGGCCGAAATGATCGCCGAACTGGGGCTGCAATAACAGCGGCGGCCCCTTTCAAATAAAAAAGATGTTTCTTCCCAAACCACTTCAATTCATCTGGGAGGTCAAACAATCATGAAAGCAGCAGCAATCGGGGACAACTGCATCGACGAATACACCCGTCTGGGCAGGAAATACCCCACAGGAAACGTGGTGGACACCGGCGTGAACCTGCAAAAGCTCGGAATCCCCACATCCATCATCAGCACCACCGGCAGCGACGAAAACGGCCGCTGGATGATCGAAACCCTGAAGGCCGAGGGCCTGGACCTCAGCCACCTGAAGGTCGGCGACGGCCCCACCGCCATCACCTACATGGACATGGACGGACTGGACCGCGTGCACGGCGACTATGTGGAGGGCGTGCTGGAAAACATCGTTTTCGACGAAGAGGACGTCGCGTTCGCCGCGCGGCACGACCTTGTGCACAGCGCGCTTTGGGGCAAGGCGGAAAATGTTTTGCCCGCCATCAAGGCCCGGGGCCCCCTTGTCAGCTTTGATTACGCCGACCGGCTGGACCACGAGCTGGTGGAGCGCACGCTGCCCTTTGTGGATTACGGCTTTTTCTCCTACCACAAGCAGCGGGACGCCTTTATTGAACATTACCTTCGGGACAAAGTCGCGCGCGGCATGAAGGTCGCGGTGGCCACCTTCGGCGACAAGGGGAGCCTCGCCTTCGACGGCGAACGGTTTTATGACGGCGCCGTTTTTCCGGCCAAAGTGGTCAACACCGTCGGCGCGGGCGACAGCTTTATCGCGGGTTTCCTGTACGGCGTGCTCAACAAAATGCCCGTGGAGCAATGCCTGGAAAAGGGCGCCCGTGTCGCGGCCGAGGTCGTCGGCGTGTTCGAGCCCTGGGTCATGGAAAAAAAGGAGGAAACAAAATGAAAATCGGTATGTTTACGTCCGGCTACCAGCGCAACCCGCTGGAGGACTGCTTTATTGACGCCAAACGCTTCGGCTACGACTACATTGAGCTGTGGGGCGGCCGTCCCCACGCCTTCGCGCCGGACCTGAAGGCCGGCGACATCAGCCTGGTGCGCGGGCTGATCGACAAATACGAGATGCCGGTGCGCGGCTACACGCCCGAGCACAACGCCTACCCCTACAATTTTATGATCGGCAGCGAAGCCCAGCGCCGCGACGCGGTGGAATACCTCAAGCTTTCCATGGACATGGCCAAAGAAATGGGCGCGGATTTCACGCTGATGAGCCCGGCCAACGCCGGGTATTACGCCACCGCGCGGGAAATTTGGGAGCGCCTGATCCAAACGATGCGCGAGCTGACCGACCACGCCGAAAAAATCGGCCACAAAATTGTTCTGGAGGCGCTGACGCCCTACGAATCCAACGTCTGCAAAAGCGCCAACGACCTGGCGGAGGTGTTCCGTCAGGTGAATTCCCCCTGCCTGGTGGGCATGTGCGACATTGTGCCGCCCTATGTGCAGCACGAAAGCATCATGGCCTACTTTGACAAGCTTGGGGAAAAGATGTACCATATGCACGTCATCGACAGCGACGGCAGCAGCGACACCCATATCATGCCGGGCGAGGGGAACCTGCCCCTGCCGGAGCTGATGCAGGAGCTGAAGGAACGGGATTATCAGGGAACCGCCACCATCGAGCTGGTCACGTCCTACATCAACGAGCCCCGGCTTTATGCCCGGCGCGCCATCCGAAACCTGCGCGCCATGATGGAATAAAATCCGATCCGCGCCGCGCAAAGGAGAGAAAACCGCCATGTTTATCGATATGCACGTCCACCCCGCTTTCTTCGAGCCCATCAACGGGGACGAGAAAAGGGAGCAGTACCGGCACAACGTGCTGGACATTCACAAAAACGGAACCGCCCCGCTGGAGCATATTTTCAACCAGATGCGCTGCGCGGGCCTGGACAGGCTGTGCCTGCTGCCGCAGGATTACACCACCCAGACCGGGTCGGCCGTCGTCACCAACGAAGAGATCGCCGCGCTGGTCAAGGCCGCGCCCGACAAATTTATCGGATTTGCCGGCGCGGACCCCTTCGACCCGCGCGCCGCGGAAAAGCTGGAATACGCCTTTTCCGTTCTCAAGCTCAAGGGGCTCAAGCTGCACCCCTCGCGCCAGCGCTTTTACCCCTGGGACGACGCGCTGCGTCCCCTGTACGACATCTGCGAAAAATACGACAAGCCCATCGTCTTCCACAGCGGGCTTTCCTGGGAACCGGACACGCTTTCCAAGTACGCCCGCCCGGTCCTGTTCGAAGAGCTGGCCTACACACGGCCCAAGCTGCGCATCTGCCTGGCCCATTTCGGCTGGCCGTGGGTGCAGGAAACCGCCATGCTGATGGTCAAATACCCCAATCTTTACGCGGACACGGGCATCCTCTATTTCGACAGCGCGCGCGAATTTTACCGGCGCGTGTTCACGCAGGACATTCCCGCCACCTGGATCGACCGCAGCCTGCGCCACCAGGTCATGTTCGGCAGCAACAACCCGCGCTTTGAGCAGATCCGCATGGCACAGGCCATTCGGGAGCTTCCGCTGCGGGACAGCACCCTCGAGCTGATCTGCGGCGGCAACGCCGAGGTCTTCCTCGGCGGCCTGGATTGAAAAGGAGGAGCGCAGCATGATCAAAACCAGCAGCTTTACCATCCTGACCGACCGGTACAACCAGTTTGTCCTCATCACCGACCGCGTTGTGCGGGCCGTGGAGGAAAGCGGCGTTCAAAACGGAATGGTCACGGTCCTTTCCAAGCACACCACCACCGGAATCGCGGTCAACGAGTCGCTGGAATGCCTGGAAAGCGATCTGGCGGAATTTTTGTCCCGGCTCGCGCCGGAGGAGCACCCGTACGCCCACGCCCGCATGCTGAAGGACTACGGCTCCACGGCGGGCAACCCAACCGGCCACCTCAAATCCCATATCACCGGCAACCACTGCCATTTCGTGGTGGAAAGCGGTAAATTGGTAAAAGGCGGAGCGCAGGATGTCTATTTTTGTGAATTCGACGGCCCCGCCCAGCGCACGATCCTGATTCAGGTTTCCGGCGAATAGGCTATCCTGTAATTCCTGAAAAATATGGAAAAAATCCCCTGACATACCGTTCCTGTCAGGGGATTTTTTTGTCCATTCCTGCAAAAGGAACCATCAAATTGGTTTAAAAAAGCGAATGCTCTTATGCATTAAGGCGGATTCGATTCGGTAAAATGACAAAATCAGCCCCCCGTTCTCTGTGTAAGGTTCCAAAACTGCGCATTTTCTCTACAAATTGGTCTAACATTATTGAAAGATTGTATTAGTTGTGTTATTATGCAGGTGAAGTGGTTTAGGATTTATGTCATGTTATGTATTCAAGGCCTGTAAAGCTGTCAGGCAGGCACCCCCGTAACGGGCGGTTCAACAAACAGTCTTTCAAGAGTTGAGAGGAGAATTCATATGTCAAACAATCCGCAATCCAATGAATTAAAGCGGAAACTCGGCCTGAGCGCGGCCATCGCGCTGGGCGTCGGCACCACCGTCGGCTCCGGCATTTTTGTGTCGATGGGCTCGGTGGCCGGCGCGGCGGGCTGCGCTGCGCTCGTGATTCTGTCGTTTCTGATCGGCGGCCTGATTCAGGTTCCCGCGAACCTGTGCTACGCCGAACTGGCCACGGCCTTCCCGGAGGACGGCGGACAGTACGTGTATTTCCGCGAAGCCGGTTCCCGCCCGCTGGCCTTCCTCTGCGGCTGGATCAGCTTCTGGGCCACGGACCCCCCGTCCATCTCCATCATGGCGCTGGCCATTGCCAGCTACATGGGCTTCTTTACCGGATTTTCCGGCCTCACGCTGAAATTCATCGCGGTGGCACTGGTGCTGATTTTCATGATGCTCCATCTGCGCAGCGTGGAAGGCGGCGGCAAATTCCAGACGTTCATCACCTTCTTTAAGATTCTGCCCTTTGCCCTTCTGATCGGCATCGGCCTGTTCTTTATCCGGGGCGATTACATTTCCGCTCCTGCCATCGCGGGCGCCCCGATGGGGATCGCGGCCCTGCTGGCCGGCATTTCCGCCACCACATGGTCTTATGACGGCATGGGCGCGGTGTGCTACATGACCGGCGAAATGAAGGAACCCAACAGAACCATGCCCCGCGCGCTGATCGCCACCGTGGCTATTGTCGCCACGCTGTATGTCGCGCTGAGCTTCGTGGTCACCGGCCTGCTCCCCATAAAAGAACTTTCCGGCTCCGAAGCCCCCGTGGCCGAAGCCGCCGCGCAGATTCCCTTTATCGGTTCCACAGCGGGCACCGTCACCGCCATCATGGCAATCATCGTCATCATCGGCTCGCTGTCCAGCTGCATCATGTTCCAGCCCCGCATTGAGTACGCAATGGCCAAGGACGGCCTGTTCTTCAAGTCCTTCGCCAAGGTCCACCCCAAGTGGGAAACCCCCTACTTCTCCATTCTGGTGCAGTGCGCCATGGCCATCATTCTGATCTTCGCTTCCAACCTGTCCGACCTGCTGGGCTACTTCACCCTGGTGGCGCTGGTGAAAAACTTCCTGACCTTCGGCACCATCCTCGTGCTGCGCAGGAAAGAGCACTACAAGCCCACCTGGAAAATGCCCGCCGGCTACCTGATGGTCGCCATCGCCATGTTCATGACGGGCACGCTGATCGTTTCCACCTTCCTGTGGGCGCCCATTCCGGGCCTGATCTGCGCCGTGATCGCCGTGGCCACCGGCCTGCCGGTCTTCCATTTCTGGGACAAACGCAGCAAAAAGGCGTTGGAACGCGACGCGGAAAAGAAATAATCCGATCCGCTGAGGGATAAAAAAACAAACGGAATGCTCCCCCTGTGCAGGAGATTGCTTTCCTGAACAGGGGGATTTTGCAGAACCGGCCCGTTGTCGGAACCGGTATGACATGGACCGAGAGTGTTGTACCGTCAGGGAAAATGTGGTATCATATTCCATAGAAGATGTCCCCCCAAGGAGGTTCTGCTGATTGGAAAAATATTACAGAAGCCGTCCGCGTGATGCGGCGGCAGAGCAGATCGAGTGTTATCTTTGTGAGAACGGCCTGAAGGCCGGCGACCGGCTTCCTTCCGAGCGGGACATGTGCGGGCGGTGGGGCTTCAACCGGACCACGCTGCGCAGCGCCATCCACCGTCTGATTGTGGAGGGGGTGCTGATCAACCGCGTGGGCTCCGGCACCTTTGTGGCCCCGAAAAAGCTGGTCTGCAACCTGCAGGACCTGCGGGCGTTCAGCGTGGTGGTGGCCGAAAGCGGCCGCAGCCTGGAAAACCGCCTGGTGACCGCGCAGATGATCGAATGCAGCAAGCCGCTGGCGCAAAAGCTGAAGCAGCCCCTTGGGCACAGGATTTTTGAGATGATGCGCGTGCGCGTCGTCGATTCGGTCCCGGTCCTGCTGGAAACCAGTTATGTGGACGCCGAGCGCTGCCGGGGCATTGAGCAGTACGATTTTGAAGCCGGCTCGCTTTACGCGACGCTGGAGCGGGATTACGGCATCGCGCTGAAAAACGGCATTGAAAAGCTGGGCGTCACTTACGCCGGCACCGACGAAGCGCAGCTGCTGGAGGTCCCGGAAGGGTCGCCCCTGATTCACCGCGTGGGCATTGCCGAGGATTTCGACGGCGTGCCGGTGGAATATTTCAAGTCGGTGGCCCGGTCGGAATATCTGCGCTTTGCCAGCGTTCTCACCAGATAAAACGCTCCTTCCGCTCCATACGGAAAAGGAGAACGAAATCATGAAACTGGCAGCGGCAGGAGATAACTGCATGGACGTTTACGAAAACCTGGGTAAAGCCTTTCCCGGCGGAAACCCGGTCAACGTGGCGGTCTATTTTGTCCGGCTGGGGGGCGAAGCCTCCTACACCGGAGTGGTGGGCGACGACAAATACGGCAAAATCATGCTCGACGCGCTGAACCGTAAGCAGGTGGACACCTCGCACGTGCGGGTCCTTCCGGGCAGCACGGCGATTACGCACGTGGAGCTTGTGGACGGCGAACGCGTCTTCGGCGACTATGAAGAGGGCGTTCTGTCCCAGTTCAAGCTCACCGACGAAGACATCGACTTTCTGTGCGGCCACGATATGGTCGTCACCGGCCTGTGGGGCATGATCGAGCACGATCTGGACCGGATCCGCGCAAAAGGCACCCCCATTGCCTTCGACTTTGCCAACAAGCTCAGCGACCCCGTCATCGACGTCGCCATCGGCAGCGTGGACTACGCGTTCTTCGCCAGCGACGACGGCGACACCCCGGAGCTGAGGGATTTTATGAAGCGGATGCACGCACGCGGGCCCAAAGTGGTCACGGTCACGCTGGGCGAAAAGGGCAGCATCGCCTATGACGGCGGCGAGTTTACGACATACGGCATTGTTCCGTGCGACGTGGTGGACACCATGGGCGCCGGCGACAGCTTCATCGCCGGATTTCTGTTCGGCATTCTGAAGCATAAACCTCTGCGGGAGTGCATGCACATGTGCGCGGCAAACAGCAGCGTTACATTGCAGTACAACGGCGCCTGGTAAGCGCTTCCGCAAAACAACGGGAGCTGATGTACTTTGGCAAACGAACGGGTTGTGGATTTTCATTCTCCCATTTATTTGCAGCTGCGCGAGGTGGTGCGCGGTAAAATCGAAGACGGCGAGTATCCGCCCGGCACGGCGATCCCCTCGGAAAACGAGCTGGCCGAAACCTACGGCATCAACCGGCTCACGGTGCGCAGCGCCATCGACGCGCTGGTCAGCGAGGGGCTGCTCCGGCGCGTTCAGGGAAAAGGCGTGTACGTGCTGGGCAGCAAGATGGAGCGCGACCTGGAAACGCTGGGCGGCTTTACCCAGACCATGCTGAACAAGCACGCCAAGCCCTCCACCAAAATTCTGGTCAAGGCCAGGCGGCGGGCGGGCTCCAAATACGCCTGCATCTTTTCCGTCCCACCCGACTCCGAGCTGTATTACATCAAACGCCTCTGCTATGCCGACGGGGAGCCCATGAGCCTGGAGGAAATCCTGATCCCGTGCGACGTGGTGCCAAAGCTGGAAGGCATCGACCTTTCCGTGTTCAGCCTGTACGAGGTCTACGACTTCTACGGCGTCCGGCTGAGCCGCGCCTGGCAGACGCTGGACCTTGCCGAGCTGGAACCCAACGACGCCCGGATGCTGAACGTGGACCGCGGCCGCGCGGTGCTGCTGTTTTCCTGCACCAGCTACGACGAACAGGGCCGCGTGATCGAGTTTTCACGCTCTTACACCCGCGGCGACAAGTGCAATTTCACAGTCCATTTTCAAAGCAACAACAACCCGGACGCCGGAAAATAACCACACGGCTTCGCGGCCGGACCGACCGCCGGGGCGGCGCCTGAAAACGGGCGCCGCCCTTTTTGCCGCAGCCGCAGTCTTCCGCCCTTCCAGGGGGGGAACCGCATAAAAAGGAGAAAAAAGATGGGAATGTTTACAGGGGAATTTTACGCGCAGAGCCTCCGCATGACCACACAGCTCAAGGTCATTTTCCCGGACCCGTCCAACGACGCGGACCCGGTCGTGGGTGGGGAACCCGCCGCGCTCTACCTGCTGCACGGCCTTGGGGCCAACGCCGGGGAGTGGACGCGCTTTTCAAAAATCGAGTATTACGCCAAAAAATACAATCTGATCGTCGTCATGCCGGAGGTGCAGCGCAGCTTCTATCTGGACGCGGCCTGCGGCCCGCGCTTCCTGACCTATATCGGCGAGGAGCTGCCGGAAATCTGCCGGACATGGTTCCGCATGCCGGGCAGCCGGGAAAAGACCTTTATCGCCGGTGAAAGCATGGGCGGCTACGGCGCGGTGAAATGCGCGCTCCGGCGGCCAAAGCAGTACGGCGCGGCGGCCTCCCTTTCCGGCGTGCTGGATTTTCCCCGCCTGATCCGCGACGTGCGGGCCGGCCTGTGGGGGGACTTTTCTTCCCGCGAAGCGGACGCCCTGCTGGGCCCCGGCGCGCCCGTCCCGCCAGAGGAGGACGTTCTGGCTCTGGTTCGGAAGGAGGCACAGGACCCGGACCGCCCGCGCATGATCCAGCTGTGCGGCACCGAAGATTTTCTTTACGCCGACAACCTGCGCTTTAAAGCGGCGGCCGAGGCGGCCGGCTACGGCCACACCTACCTGGAATGGCCCGGGGAGCACGCCTGGCCCTTCTGGGATGTGGCGATCCAGCGCGCGATTCAGTTCTTTTACGAACTGGACCTGCGCTCGACCCCCATTTACTGAGCGTCACGCGCAGGCCCCCCTGTTTTATCTTCTGTTTTTTTTCTGCACACGGCCCCACACGGCCATCAGCATGATCAGCCCGGCTATAATGAACACCGAACCAAACCCGTCCATCTGTTTCCCTCCCCGGCATCCGGAATGCTGTACGATGAAAAGCAGGGGCGGCGCCCCTACTTTTTTCTGGTGTAACGGTTTTCATCCAGATACATGGAGTTTCCGTCCAGACGGAACCGGTAGGTGTCCTTCACATTCTCCGTCAACACGCGGTATTGAATGGTGATGGTATCGCCGTCCGTTTTGTAGGTCCCCTGGAATGAACCGAGATTGAGCGCCTCAATTTTCATTTTTCCGTCCGGTTCAAACCGGTACTCGGTCAGGCCGCAGGAATCCTTCCACGTGCCGGTAATGTCGTTTTTGCCGGCGTCGGCAGGAACGGCCGCACAGCCCGCAAGGGACAGCAGCAAAACAGCGGTGAACAAAACGCCCCATACCCTCGTTTTCACGCGCAGTCCTCCTTTGGATTGATGCAGATATATTTTACCACTTTTTCAGGATTTTCTCAATGTTCCCCAAGGACTGGAATAATATGTCGTTTTATGCTTGATTTTCCTTTTATTCCGGAAGCCGGAACGCTTTTGAAGCGGTTACTGTACCAAAAATGTCCCTTCAAACCCACGTTGTAGAACAAATGTTCATTTTGAGCTTGTCCTTCCGCCTTTTTTCGTATAGTATGGAATTATAGACCACAAAAAAGGAAAGGAACAATATGAACTACAACGAATGGGGCAATCAGTATCTGGAGGAAGCCGCAAGGCTGAAGGAACACCTCAGGCCGATCCGGGAGCAGGCGAAAACCGCGGACAACGAGACGGCGGCCAGGCTGTACCGCAGGATCGCGCTTCTGAACGAAATGTATCTGGAATGTATTCACACAGGGAACGATTTATTGCGGCACGGAGGAAACGAATGGCAGGAAAATCAAACCTCAGCCTCGACCTGTTTGGCGACCGGCTGAATCTGGAAAAATACCGCGGCAGGGGAGACGACGAGGAATACCGGAAAATGCTTCGCGCCCTGCGCCGCGCGGTGGAGGGAGAGCTGACCGGGCGGCAGAAGGAATGCGTGCGGCTGCGCTACGCGGAGGGCAAAAGCGTAAAAGAGGTGGCGCGGCAGCTCGGCATTACGCCGCCCACCGCCTCCAAACACATGAAAAAAGCGCGCGCGCGGCTCGGCAAAGTGATCGGGTACTCCTTTTCCAGGCTGAACTGACGGCGTTCGCGGGGGATGCGGAAATCCGGGCCGGATTTCCGCATCCCCCGCGCGCGTTCCGAAAAACGGCTTTTCCCCTTTGGTCCCGCGCAAATCGGGCGGCATCCGCCGCCGACACCGGTCCGGCCGGACTAGGCAATCCCCTTGATTTTCGGGCAGAAAAGCAAATTGTATCATAAGTATGAATAAATTATTTCGAAAGATAAAAGTTTGTTCATTTATTATATTGTTTTATCCTTAACAACTTCGTATAATGAAACCATATTGAGCAGTTTTGCCCGGCATTGACATGTCGGGGCATTTATTTTTAGGAGGAAAGAGAAAATGGCAGGAAGTCCTGAAAAGCGGTACCACCCCAAGGGTGATTTCTTCGATCTGAAAGGAAATCACACCAACGTCCGCACGGAAGTCATCGCGGGCGCGACCACCTTCTTCGCAATGGCTTACATCATCATCGTCAACCCGAACATGCTCGCGCAAACCGGGATGCCGAAAGGCGCGGTGTTCCTCGCGACCATCATCGCGGCCGTCATCGGCACGCTGGTCATGGGCCTGTTTGCAAACGTGCCGTACGCGCAGGCGCCCGGCATGGGGCTCAACGCCTTCTTTGTGTTCACCGTCTGCTTCGGCATGCACTACAAATGGCAGGAAGCCCTCGGCATGGTTTTCATCTGCGGCCTGATCAACATTCTGATCACCGTCACCAAAATCCGCAAGCTGATCATCAAGTCCATTCCGGAATCCCTGCAGCACGCCATCGGCGGCGGCATCGGCATCTTTATCGCCTACATCGGCATTAAGGACGCCGGCCTGCTCCAGTTCACGTCCGACCCCGGCACCTACACCCTGCTTGACAGCAAAACGGTCATTGCAAGCAGCAGCGCCGTTCCGGCCATTGTCAAGCTGAACCAGCCGGTCGTCTGGCTCGCGCTGATCGGCCTTGCCCTCACCGTTGTTCTTCTTGTCATGAAGGTAAAGGGCGCAATCCTTATCAGCATTGCGCTGACCACCGTCATCGGCATTCCGATGCAGCTCACCACCATGGGCAGCAGCATCGACCTCGCGGTCGCCGTGCGCGAACTGCCCACCACGTTCTGCGCGGCGTTCGGCACCCCCGGCATCGGCTCCCTGTTTACGGACCCGGGCAAAATTCCCCAGGTGATCATGACCATCTTCGCGTTCAGCCTTTCCGATACCTTTGACACCATCGGCACCTTCATCGGCACGGGCCGCAAAACCGGGATTTTCAGCGCGGAGGACCAGAAGGCGCTGGAATCCAGCAACGGCTTCAAGTCCAAGATGGACCGCGCCCTGTTCGCGGACGCGACCGCGACCTCTATCGGCGCGATCTTCGGC
>JAAYUL010000065.1 GCA_012517675.1 Clostridiales bacterium
CGCAGGCGGAGCGGCTGATTGGCACCGGATACCCCGGCGCGCCCGCGACCCGCGAGGAATTCGAGCGGGAAAAGGCCGCCGCGCTCCGGAAGATCAGCGAAGCGCGGGCAAAGCTGGACGCTTCCAAGGCGCAGATTGATGCGGGCCGCGCGGAGCTGATAAAGCAGCGGAAGCAGCTTTCCGAATCGCAGGCGCAGATTGCGGCCATGGAAAAGAAGCTGGCGGCAAGCCGCAAAAAGCTGAACGAATCGCAGGCACGGATCACCTCCGGCCAAAAGGAACTGGCCGCGGCGAAGGAAGACCTTGCCAAAGGAAAACAAGACTATAAAACGAACAGGGCCAAGGCCGACAAAGAGCTGGCCGACGCGGCCAAGAAGCTTTCGGACGGGGAAGCGGAGCTGAAACAGCTGAAAAAACCGGAATGGTATGTGCTGGGCCGCGGCAGCAACGTGGGCTATGCCAGCTTTGCCGGCGACACCGACCGCATGGACTCCCTTTCCACCGTGTTCCCGCTCATTTTCTTTCTGGTGGCGGCACTGGTGGCGCTCACCTCCATGACCAGGATGGTCGAGGAGGAGCGCACGCAGATCGGCACCTACAAGGCGCTCGGATACGGCAGCGGGAGGATCGCCTCGAAATACCTGATTTACGCGGGCCTCGCCAGCGTTCTGGGCAGCGTTGCGGGCATCGCCGTGGGGGTGCAGGTGCTGCCGCGCGTGGTCTGGTCGGCCTACGGCATCCTCTACAATGCGCCGTCTCTGGTGATCCCGCCGAACCCGGGCATCTGCGCGGCGGCGGCCCTTGCCTCCGTTTTCTGCACCGTGACCGCGACTTACGCGGCCTGCCGCGCGTCACTCCGGGAATCGCCCGCCGGACTGATGCTGCCGCGCGCGCCGAAGGCGGGCAAGCGGATTCTGCTGGAACATATCGGCCCCGTGTGGCGGCGCATGAGCTTTACCTGGAAGGTGACGGCGCGCAACCTGTTCCGCTATAAAAAACGGCTTTTGATGACGGTGGTGGGCATTGCCGGCTGCACCGGCCTGCTGCTGACGGGCTACAGCGTGCGCGACGCCGTGGAGGAGATCGTTTCCACCCAGTTCGATCAGGTTTATGCCTACAATGCGCACATCGGCCTCAAGGGCGGCGAAATCACCCCCGGCCTGAAAACGCTGCTGAACGACAAGTCGAACTTTACCGCATGGACGGCGGATTATTCCAAGACGGCCGACATAACGGCGAACGGCAAGACCATGAGCGCGTCCCTGTTCGTGCCGGAAAACGCGAAGGCCCTGAAAACGTTTATCCACCTGAACGACCGCGTTTCCCGCGCGGACGTTCCGTTCGGGGAAAACTCGGTGGTCGTGACGGAAAAGCTGGCCGGCCGGCTGCAAATCGGGGCGGGCGACACCGTCACCGTCAAAAACAGCGCCGGACGCGAATTTACTTTTCGCGTGACCGGCGTAACGGAAAATTATGTTTACCACTATGTTTACATTGCCCCGTCGCTTTACAAAGCCGTAACGGGTGAAACGCCGGACTGCAACGAGGTGCTTGCAATCACCCCGCTGACCGGCGGGGCGGCGCGCGAGTCGCTTTCCAAAGCCGTGATGGCGCAGTCCGGCGTGGGCACCTTCACCTACACGAAGGAGATCATCGGCCGGTACGACAGCATGATTCGCAGCATGAACCTGATTGTTCTGGTGCTGATTGTTTCCGCCGGCATGCTCGCCTTCATCGTGCTTTACAACCTGACCAACATCAACGTGACCGAGCGGCAGCGCGAGCTGGCGACCATCAAGGTGCTGGGGTTTTACGACCGGGAGGTCGGCGCCTACATTTTCCGCGAAACGGCGCTGCTCACCGTCATCGGCTGCGTGCTGGGACTGGGGCTGGGCATCCTGCTCCACCGGTTCGTCATAGAGACCGCAGAGGTGGACATCATCATGTTCGGCCGCGTCATCAAGCCGCTCAGCTATGTGTGGAGCGCCGCGTTCACCCTGCTGTTCGGCCTGATCGTCAACCTGGTCATGTACCGCAGGCTCCGGCGGATCGACATGGTCGAGTCGCTGAAATCCGTGGACTGACCCGCCCGGCTGCGCCGGCCGCTATTCCGGCAGGCGGGGGACCGGAGGCGTGCGCTTTTTCCTGCCGGCCAAAAGTACAGTGTAGTGGGTTCCGCCGACAAAAAGGCCCATGATCGGAATGAATTCCAGAAAACCGAAGGGGGAAGAATCCGACGTGGATGCGGCGTGTGTTTCTCCGCTTTCGGCCGAGTCCTGCGTGCTTCCCTCCTGCTGCGTGCTTTCTTCCGAGCCGCTGTTTTGCAGGTTGTAATACTCGGTTTCGGCCTGCGCCGCCTGCTGTTCGCCGCGGACGCACTGCGGGTCGGAAAGCGGGCAGTGGCGGGAGCACCCCGTGCAGGTCAGGCCGGAGAGGTATTCCTCCAGCGTCTGGCTGGAAGCGGTCTGCGTGCCGACGGTGGTTGCCTCAATGGTGTCGCCGCCGTGGTTTCCCCGGTAGCCGCGCAGATTCTGCTGCTCTTCGCCCGTGTCGGCGGAAGGGATGAACGGCGCGGCGATTTCACCCGTAAGATTCTTGTCGGCGGAGGCCTTCACGCCTGCCAGCATGATGCAGACGGCGACTACCCGGGACGCGATGGTGCGCGCGCGCTTGACGCCGGAAAGCCCCATCCATTTTTTCACCGTTTGAATGATCATATTCCAATGCATGCCGAGGTGGATGGAAATCAGCACCAGGCTGGTATAAGCCGCGCTGCGGTGCAGTGTGACAAACCATGGGCGAACCCCGTGGTTCAGCGTAAAGTGGAACAGCGATTCGGAGATCAGCACACCGCTTCCGATCATGACGGCGACAGAGAGAAAAACGAGAACGTTCAGCGCAAACAGGACTCGTGTCTTCGCTTTAGTGCCTTTTCGGAACAGATTTTTTGCAACGGCGCGGATCCACGCCCAGTTCAGGGCCTTGTGCACCACGAACAGCACGCCCGCGAACAAACCAAGCACTTCGTGCAGGGTCAGGCCGGTGGTGGCGGTGTTCATCAGTACCACCATGAGAGACGTCATGACGACGTCGAGAATCATTTTAACAGCTTTTTTCGGCATATTGCATTCCCCTTTCCTAAAGCCGGTCCGGCAAAGATTATTTTCAGTATTTTTATTTTAAATTAAGTATGTGAAGAAAGCGTGATGTACCCAAAAACGTTTGGTGATTCCCGGTTGAATCCTCGCTGATTGCGGAAATTTTAATTTTGGAGTATGATAAAGGAAAAGAATGAACGGGGATGGCGGGTTTGAGCAAAAAAAACATTAAGATCATGGTCTGCGTTCTTCAGCTGTTTCTGGTCGGCGCCCTTTTTCTGCCGGCGGGCCGCATCATCGCGGCACAGTCGCGCGACAGCAGCATCAGCGTATTCGGAATGATCGCCCATTACGCCGGAATGGGATTTTCGAACGACGCCCTTCTTTACACGGTTATGGCGTGCGCGTTTCCCGCCGCGATTATTTTTTGCGTGCTGTTTCTCAAGGAGCGGAGAAATTTCGGAACCGCAACCATTCTGAGCGCGCTGTACCTGTCGGCTTCCGCCTGCTTTTATTCGGCCGCGCCGCAGAAGATGGTGGATTACGCCGATATCTCCTTTCTGCCGTACCTGATGATGCTGGTGTCGCTTGTCTGCCTCGGTTTTCTGATCTTGGGCTTTTTTCTCGCAATGCCGCCCGAAAACGACAGAGATTTCCCCCCCAGGCCGCAGTGATAAATTGACAAATCCGCGCAGTTGTTTTATAATAAGCGAGTTATCTGTGCTGCGGCCGGGCCGGCATTTGCGCGGCGCATCCGCCGGCGGATAACCGTTATAAAATTTTTGTTATCTGTCTCCGTAGCTCAGCTGGATAGAGCGTTCGCCTCCTAAGCGGAAGGCAAGCCGTCCGCCTTCGTTTTTCCGGCCCAAAAAGTGCGGCGTCAAAATCCGGAAATTTCTAAGTTCGGCGGAAGGTATCACTTCCCGGCAGTTCGGGAGAAAAGACAGGGTCCCGTTAGAAAAAAACGGCTGAAATTAGAAACGGACGAAGGGCACAGAAACCGCGGAAACCATTGAAAACACTGCATAAATTGAATATGCCCTTGTAGCTCAGCAGGATAGAGCGTCCGCCTCCTAAGTCTATGAAAGTCCTTGCATTTAGGGCCAAAATGCGATAGGCTGTGGATGCGAAAAATTAAATACGTCTCTGTAGCTCAGTTGGATAGAGCGCGAGCCTCCTAAGCCCGAGGCCCCCGGTTCGAATCCGGGCAGGGACGCCAAAAGCAATGCCGAAAGCCTTGATTTATCAGGGTTTTCGGCTTTTCTTGTTTCCGGAGGTCTGAGTGACCAGGCAGTTAAATCTTCTGATACAGACTTTTCAGTATCCGGCTTTAATGCCCTGACACAGTCAAAATTCCCAGCTAACAAATGTTAGCAGAAAAAACCGATTCTGCTAACAAAATCGCCTTTTTTGCAAACATGGGCAAAAAAACGGCTAAAAATATTGCTAACAAAAAAAGTGTTCGGCTGGAAGTTCAATGTGTAATGAGAAGTTTATTAGCGTCCATATAGAGCGTCATCTTCATCCTCGGTATTGTGAAGTGACGCTCTTTTTTTATGCCCCAAAGGAGGTGAGAATTTTGTAGTGCTTAAAATTTCCTTATTCTCATATTTTAGACGAGGACAGAGCAACCAATGCGCAGCGTTTTGAAGCAGAGTTTTATTCTAAGTCTGAAGCGCCGGAAGCGCCTGCCGCATCGGCTGCACCTGCTTCGGAGCTGACGGACAGCGACAAAGCAAAGTTTATACAGCTTCTGTCAAATCCTGAATTTGCAACGCTCATTAAATCTTTCGTTGGTAGCGTCTAAATTAGAAGATTAACTATTAAAAGTCAAGCCTGAAACTGAGAATGGTGGTCAAAAAAGCAGATGGCTCAAAAAGGTATAGCAAAGCAGAGACCCGTCAGGGTCCCGCAAAGACTATCAAGTGAAAGTTACGCTGCCAAGCAATA
>JAAYUL010000066.1 GCA_012517675.1 Clostridiales bacterium
ATTGGCAATCAGAACATTGCAAACGGCTGTTGGGGACGGTTCAATACGAGTAGCGGGAAATCAGAAGGTTCTTTTCATCCCAAAGCCGCTGCGACAGATCCACGTAATACTGGTGCGGATGTTCAAAACGCTTGACTTCGTCCCAAAGCGTGTCCACCTGCTGCATGCAGTACAGCTGCAGCTCTTTCAGCGAGCGCGTTTTCATCAGGCATTTGCCGTTTTCAAAAATCTTTTCCCGCAGCGGAACGGCTCTGAAATTCGTCAGAATCTTGCGTTTCCACACATGCTCCGGGTCGAAAATCTCGTACGGCTTGGCGTCGTCGATCTGCTCGTCGTTCATGGTGATCACGTCCGCGATCGCCTTGCCGCTGCCCTTATCGTACAGGCGCCAGAGCTTTTTAAAGCACGGGGTCGTGATTTTGGAAACATTTTCGCTGATTTTGATTTTCGGGATGATCGTGCCGTCCGGCTGTTCCACGGCGGCAAGCTTGTACACCCCGCCGAACACCGGCTCGCTGGAGGCCGTGATCAGCCGTTCCCCCACGCCGAAGCTGTCGACGCACGCGCCCTGCATCAGCATATCGCGTATCAGGTACTCGTCCAGGGAATTCGACGCGCAGATTTTGCAGTCTTCAAATCCCGCGTCGTCCAGCATTTTGCGGGCCTTGCGCGAAAGGTAGGCGATGTCGCCGCTGTCGATGCGGATCCCCGCCGGCCGGAAGCCGAGGGGGAGCAGCTCCTCCTGGAAAACACGGATCGCGTTCGGCACGCCGGATTTCAGCACATTGAAGGTGTCCACCAGCAGCGTGCACTGCCCGGGGTACTCGCGGGCATAGGCGCGGAACGCTTCTACCTCGCTTTCAAACAGCTGCACCCAGCTGTGCGCCATGGTGCCCAGCGCGGGGACGCCGAAATCCCGGTCGCTGATCGTGCAGGCCGTGCCGCAGCAGCCGCCGATATACGCCGCGCGCGCGCCGAGGATCGCGCCGTCCGGCCCCTGCGCCCTGCGGGAGCCGAATTCCATGACCGGCCTTCCCAGCGCCGCGCGCACAATGCGGTTGGCCTTGGTCGCGATGAGGCTCTGATGGTTGATGCTCAGCAAAATCATGGTTTCCACAAACTGCGCCTGAATGGCAGGGCCGCGCACCGTCAGGATCGGCTCGCCCGGAAAAATCGGCGTCCCTTCCGGAACCGCCCAGACATCGCAGCTGAATTTGAAGTCCGCGAGATACTTCAGGAACGCTTCGCTGAAAATACGGCAGCCTCTGAGGTATTCAATGTCTTCCTGCGTAAAGGTCAGGTTTTTCAGGTAATCGGCGACCTGCTGCGTCCCCGCCATGATGGCGTAGCCGCCGTCGTCGGGAACGCGGCGGAAAAACATGTCGAAATAAACGATTTTGTTTTCAAAGCCGTTGGAAAAATACCCGTTTGCCATTGTGATCTCATAAAAATCCGTCAGCATGGTGAGATTTGTCTTAATTTGATTCTGCATGATTATTCAGCCCCCATGAATCTGTAATTTGTCTGTCACTTCCAACCGTCCGGTGAACATATTATGGAAAGAAATCGTAATGCCCGCATGCCGGCATGCCTTTTTCCGCCCGCCCGGCTTGCTTTACCGTTCTCCTGCGTTACCTGATATATTAAGCCTCCGTTTATGTATTGTCAAGATTACAGGAATATTATAGCAGAATTAAGATAAAATAACAAAGACAATTATAATTGCTGTCGTGCCAATGAATAATAATCGAAAAAAACTCTTAAAGATATGAAAACTTTTCACTATTTTATTGTATTTTTCACAAAAAGATATTATAATAGATAACGATGAAACAGGGGTTTCCCGCATTTTGCTTTTTTCAAAAGTGTCTTACGGGAAGACTTTGGTTGAGTTAATGGATTGAGCAGAAAGTAACCAAATAATTAACGGAGGAGATGAATTCTGTGAGATTACGCAAACAGGCACTTGGGAATCGTAATCTGGTTGGAGCGCGTGTGGAGATGGCGCGCAAAAATCAGGGTATGAAACAGAAAGAGCTTTTGGCTCAGCTTCAGGTAAACGGAGTGGATATGAACGCATCCGGTTTGTCAAAGCTGGAAGGGCAGATCCGTTACGTAACGGATTTTGAGCTGTCCGCGCTGGCCAACATTCTGAATGTCTCTGTCGACTGGCTTCTCGGCAGGGAAAAATAAGAATTCCTGAGAAGAACGCTTCGCATGGTGCGGAGCGTTCTTTTTTTTCTTCCATTTTTCCGGTTTTACGGTTATAATAGGGTTAATTCGGCGCGCACACGCGCCAAAACAAGGAGGATCTTAATTTGTTTGACAGGCAGCAGCTGATTCGTCTCAAACCGCTTTTGATATTTGCTGCGGCGTATACGGTGTTTTTCTTTCTGTTCGTCCTTACGTTCAAATACACCTTCCCGCTTTTAGCCGGTTTTTTGCTGGCCCTTCTGGTGCAGCCGCTGATCCGGACGCTGCAAAAAAGGCTGAAGCTGAACCCCGGCCCCGCCGCGGCGATTTCCACCCTGGTCGCCTTTCTGGTATTGTTCGGCCTTCTTTTTCTTCTCGGGTACTGGCTGGTGACGGAAATCAACAATCTGCTCAATTATATCACGGCTCTTTCCAGTTCAAAAAAGGCTTTCAACAGCCTGATCGGCCCGATCAACTCGCTTTTGAATCAGGCGGGCGAATACCTCAGCAAAAGCAAGCTGGACGCGGATTTCCTGAAAAACAACAAAGAGCAGATTTTAAGCATTCTGAACGCAGGCACCGGCGTGCTCGACAAGGTCCTTAATTTTCTGACCTCTCTGCCCGCGATTTTCACAATGTTTATCGTCATGATATTTTCCACTTATTTCTTTTCCAAGGACATGGGCGCGATCAAAAAGCATGTTGTTGCCTTTTTTTCCGTACGCACGGCGCGCGGGCTGAAAACCGCCTCCCGTCACGGCGCGAATATGAGCGGGAAATGGGTGTGCTCCTACCTTCTGATTTACTTTATCACCTTTCTGGAAACGCTCGTTGTTTTCTATGCGCTCGGCGTCCCGTACCCGCTGGTGATCAGCATCATTACCGGCATTGCGGACGTTCTGCCCGTATTGGGCCCCGGCACCATCTACATACCGCTGGCCCTGATCTACCTGATTACCGGCGGCTATTTCAAGTCGGCCATGCTCCTGGTCTGCTGGCTGCTCATTACGGCGATCCGCCAGGTGATCGAGCCGAAGCTGGTGTCTTCTTCCATCAATATCCACCCGCTCACCATGCTGGCCGCGATCTATTTCGCCCTGATCGCCAACAATTTCTGGGTGCTGATTTATATTTCTTCTCTGGCCCTGTTCTACGAGCTGCTTGCGAAGGTCGAGCTTTTGCCGCGCCTTTTCCTGAAAGAAAAAGAGCGCGAACCAACCGAAGCGGAGAAAAAAAACAACAGTCCAACATAATTTCATCCGAGCGGCCGCCCGAGAGCTTTCGGGCGGCCGCCCGGCATTCGGCGGGAAAACCGCGCAAACCTGCGCCAACAGGCAAGATGTAATTGACACCGAAAAAAAAATGTGTTATGTTTATTTGTATTAATTAAAATAATACGGTAGGAACAGAAAGGGGACGGAAATGTTCACACTGGATTATAAAAGCAGACTGCCGATCTACGAGCAGCTTTACCAGTCGGTCACCCGCATGGCGGCGCTCGGCGCGCTGGAAAGCGGCGACCCGCTGCCCAGCGTCCGCGCCCTTGCGCAGGAGCTGGGGGTAAACCCCAACACAGTGCAGAAAGCCTACCAGATGCTGGAACGCGACGGGATCATTTATTCCGTCCCCGGCAAGGGTTCCTTCATTTCCGACAGCGGCTCCGCTTTGCGGCAGCAGCGGGAAATCGCATGGAAAAAGCTCGACGAAGCGATCCGCTCCGCGGCGGACTGCGGCATTGCGCGAAACGAAATTGCGGAACGGATCGATCTGTTTTTCAGCAGGAGGGATGAACGGCATGATTGAAGCGAAAAGCCTGACAAAAAAATTCGACGCCAAGACCGCGCTGGACAAAATTTCTTTTTCCATCGGCTCCGGTTCCCTGTTCGGTCTGGTCGGCTCCAACGGCGCGGGAAAATCCACCTTTCTGCGCACCGCCGCGGGTATCTACCGGCCGGACGGCGGCGAAATCCTGGTGGACGGCATGGCTCCGTTTGAAAATTCCGCCGTAAAATCGCGGCTGTTCTTCATTCCGGACTACCCGTATTTTATTCCGCAGTCCACCCTGACGGATATGGCCGACTTTTACCGGCGGTATTACCCGGAATGGAACCGGGATAAATTTGAAAAGCTGTGCGGGATTTTTCCGATCGGCAAAAAGGATAAAATCGTAAACATGTCGAAGGGGATGCAGCGGCAGGCGGCGGTGATCTGCGCCCTTTCCACACAGCCGCGCTACCTTTTGATGGACGAGATTTTCGACGGGCTCGACCCGGTCATGCGCCAGCTGCTCAAGCGCATTATTTCGAGCGAGGTGGCGGAGCGCCGGATGACCGTCATCATTGCCTCGCACAATCTGCGCGAGCTGGAGGATGTTTGCGACCATGTCGGCCTGTTCCACCGCGGCGGCATTCTTCTGGAGCGCGAGCTGGACGAACTGAAGCTGGGCATTCACAAGCTGCAGGCGGTGTTCCGCCCCATTCCCCTGATGAGCGCGTTTGCCCCGCTCGACATTGTGAAGGCGGAAACGCGGGGCTCGCTCGTCAGCCTCGTCGTCCGGGGGCACCGGGAGGAAATCCTGAAAAAGATCAACTCCATGGGCCCCGTGTTCTCGGAGCTGCTCACGCTCACGCTGGAGGAAGTATTCATCAGTGAAATGGAGGTGGCCGGCTATGACATTGAAAATATTCTCAAATAGGGCGGCAAAGGAATGGAAGGAAACCTTCCTGTGGGTTCTGAAAAAAAACCGCGGCATCATGGCGCTGTTCGCCCTGCTGCTGATGATCGCGCTGCCGGTGGGTTTGATGGTCGCTTTTTCAAGCGCCGGTGTAAACCTTTACATTACGGAGCCGGTCAACGAAACTTTTTCCAGATACTTTCTGACCCTGTCGATCTATATCGTCAATCCTTTGCTGCTTTTATTTGTGCTGGTCCTCTCCGCCCTGCTGTTCAGCTACCTTCACAACAAGCGCAGCGTCGACCTGTTCCACTCCCTGCCGGCAGGCCGGGTCCCCATGCTGCTGGGCCGATGGTCCGCCGCGCTCACGATTCTGTTCCTGCCGCTGCTGCTCAGCTGCCTTACCGCGTTCGCCGTCGGCGCATCCTACGGCGTTGATGCGCGGTACTGCCTTGCCGCGCCGATGGTCCAGCTGCTTCAAAGCATGCTGATGGCCGCGGCCGCGCTGACCTTTTCCATTTTCATCGCGGTCTGCACCGGCACGACCTTCGACATGATTCTTTCCATTCTGGCCATCAACATTTCCTACCCCCTGCTGATCCTGACGGGCACGGAATTCGCCAAGCTGCTTTTGCCCGGTCTGGGATGGAACGTGCAGCCGGATTCCGTTCTTTTTACCGCGCTGGCTCCGTTTGCCGCTGCGTGCCTGCCGTTCCCCAATCTGCTTTTCGCCGCCGGAAATTCTTCCGCTTACTTTGGGAGCATCAAGGGAAATTTCCTTACGTGGTGGCTCGGCATGACCCTCGTTCTGCTTTTCTCCTCCCTCTTTTTTTACATGCGGAGAAAAAGCGAGTGCGCGGAAAGCGGATTTGCGTTCGCCCTCCCGAAGATCGTCATCCGGTTCCTTGTCACCGCGGTCGCGGGAATCGGGGCAGGACTGATCTTTTCCCTGTCGGGCAGCAACGGCGGCATGTTTTTCCCCGGGCTTCTGCTGGGCTCGCTGGCGGCGCATGTCACCGTGGAGGCCGTTTATTCCCGGGGGTTCGGGCAGATGAAAAAAAGCTTCGTTTTCTACGGCGGCTTTGCCGCCCTGTTTGTGCTTTTTTACGGCGTCCTTGCCACCGGCTGCTTCGGCTACGACACCTATGTCCCAAGCGCGCAGGATGTTGAAAGCATCACGGTTTCTTCCGTCTCCTCCCCGGTCCGCGCGCTCCAGTATTATTACGGCAGCGACACCATCGGTGACACGCGCGGGACGCAGATCGCGGAAATCACCCCGACCATCCGGGAAACGGAAAATGTCAAAGCCGTGCTGAATGCCATTCAGGCCCATGTGGATGAAGTGCGCAAAACGCAATACCCGTACGGACTGGATTCTTCCACCGGAAACGAAACCATCGACCTGGAATATCACCTGAAAAACGGCGCCGTCGTCACGCGCAGCTACCACGCCGCCGTCAACACGGCAGACAATACCTCCGAAATCAGCAAAATGATCGACAAAATCGTCCAGCTCCCGGAATACATTCAAACCTCCACCCTGATCTTTTACATTGAGCCGCAAATGATCGGCAGCGTTGACCTTGAAAGCAAGAGCAGCGGCAACAGCAACACCTTCGCGCCGGATCAGGCGCAGAAGGAAGAGCTCCTGCGGGCCGTGCAAAAGGACGTTCTGAACCGGAAACCGGGAACGGAGGATTCCACTGTCAACTCCTCGGCCCTTGTCATACAGATCAAGGATAAACTGGTTCCGACCGGAAAGCTGAAAGAGCTGACGGGAAATTACAGCGGCGAAGTAACGCTGTACCCGATTCAGGTCGAATTGAACGAAAACACGCCGAACATAAACGCCGTGCTGGAACGATTCGGCTGGCGTCAATAGGCAAAACCGAAAAAGGCACCCGACCGCGGCATAAGCCGGCAATCGGGCGCCTTTCTTTTTTCACGGCGAACGGACGGCGCGTTCAAATCAGATCCAGCGTGTTTACGTTCAGGCGGTAGGTCACGTCCTTCCGTTCCACAATGACAAGGACTTTCTCCCTCAGAACCTGATCCTGAAGCAGATGCTTCAGCAGCTCGCGCGTGGGATTGATGGCAAACGGGCGCCCCACCAGCTTCATCATGGAAAAATCGCCGTTTGTGTCGCCGTAGGCGTAGCATTGGGAAAGGTCGAGGTCATACTCCTCCGCCATGGACAGCACGGCCTTCCGTTTGCTTTCGGAGTCCCACATCGGCGTGATTTTTCCGGTGTACCTGCCGTCGCCGCCAATCTGGTAGACGGTGCCGCGGTAATCGTCCATGCCGTACTTGCCGGACATTTCCCGCACCAGTTCGATCGGCGAACCGGAAATCGCGATGACCACGTGGCCCTGCGACTTATGCCACCGGATGCGTTCACGCGAATACGTGTAAACCCGCTCCCCCTTCTGTTCAATCACCTTTTTGGCAATATAGGCAATATGGAAGGAATTCGTGTTTTTTACCGTTTCGGTGTAAATATCGACCATTTTCTGCAGGTAATCGTCATAGTCGCCCACGCGTTTGTCCCAACGCGTAAACGCCGGCTCCACCTCGTTGTACCATTTGCTGTTGTCGATCAGTTCATATTTAATCATTTTTTTGAACATTTCGCTGATCAGCCCCTCGCGGGAGATCGTGCCGTCAATGTCAAAAAAAGCAGCCGTTTTTTTCAAACGCAGCACCCCTTCCAAAACAAATTCCGCCCATGCGGAGAACGCGGAATCGAATTTATTATAAACGGAACGTCCGGGTTTTTCAACCGATTTCCATTCCCCTATAGATTCCCCGCGCACTCCGTCTTCATTCCGGCAAGTACGGAAAGCTTTTGCAAGCGGTGTGTTCCGCCCACCGGATACCGCCATCCGATTCAAACGCACCGAAAACGGCGGTGATTCGCCGCTCGCTTTTATCCAAATAGTTTATTATTTTATTTTTAATCCGTTTTGTATACTATCGCAGCGCCGAAACCCATTTGACGCGCAGAATCAGCAGGATGGAAATCACGGCGGCCACGTAATTGGAAAACAGGTTTCCCCAGAAAACCGAATAAAACTGCAGCGCGTGTTCGGTCGCGAGAATAAAGAGATAGCGGAGAAACCAGATGCGCAGAAGTCCCAGCACCATTGGTACGCGGGTTCTGCCAAGGCCGATGAACGCCCCCTGGACCGCCATGCAGATTCCGAACCCGACCACGGAATACGTGTAAATGTGAAGCGAACGGTTCGCGATTTCAAGCACATCCGGGCGCTGCGTGAACAGCACCGTAAGATGCGAGGAACTGGGCACGATGACCGCGATGACCGCGACGGCCGTGACCGCGGCGGCGACGCAGCCGACAAAGCAGGAGCGGCGCGCCTTTTCCGGCTGGTTCGCGCCGATGTTCAGGCTGACCATGGTGGTGACCGCGGAACCGAAGGCCGCGGGCAGATTAAAGCACACCGCCGTAATATTGCCCGCAATTCCCTGCCCGTTGAGCACCACCGCGCCGTATTTCTGCGTTTCATTGTTGATGAGGAAAAAAGCGAAGTTCAGCATCAGGCCGGTAAGCATGGCGGGAATCCCGACCACGATCAGCTGCCGGATCAGCGAGCGGTCAAAGCGAAAGCCCTTTACCGTGAGCCGGTCCTCGCTTTTCATCCAGAACAGCTCGTAAAACATCCAGACGCAGACCAGAACGTTGGCGCAAAGCGAGGAAAGGACGCAGCCGACCACTTCCAGCCGAAGCTGGACGACAAAGATGAAATTGAAAATGATTTTAAGCACCAGCATGAGCAGCATGCGGACAAAGGTGGCCTCCGGCTTTCCGGTCGCGTTTTTGATCGCGTTGTAAATACTTTCCAGAAAAGAAAAAGGGAGCACCAGCGAATACAGGCTGATGTAAAGCATGACGTTGCGGGAAATGTCCGGCTGAACCCGCGCCGAAACCGGAAACGCCGCCAGAACAAGAAGGGGCGCAAGGCAGAAGCCCATCAGGGAGGCGAATACCACGATCTGCGCGGAAATATGCCGGACCTTTGACAGATCCCCCTGCCCGTTCGCCTGACCGATGATCGCCATGGCGGCAACGCTCAGCCCCTGTGCCAGCGCCGTCACCATGTTGACGACCGGCTCGCTGTATGTAACCGCGCTGGCCACCAGCGTTCCCGCCGCGTTATTGATGAACAGGCCGTCCGAAAGGGGCATCATGGACTGAATCACGCTCATCATCAGCGTGGGAAATGACAGCATCATCATTGTTTTCAGGATGCTGCCGTGCAGAATGACGTCGCGCCGCTGTTCCGTGCTTTGATGCAAAAACTGAAGTTTCAATATAACCCTGCTTTCTGTCTATGGGAAAGCATTTTACCATGGTCTGCCAGATTTTTCAAGTTATACCCCTGTTTTTATAAAACATTTTTTCAAATTTGCCGCCCGGCGCCATGAATTGTCTTCCGACATCGGCCGTTCCGCGCCCGCGCCGCCCACGGGCAGCAAAAAACCGGGGCCGAAGCCCCGGAAAACCGATGTTTATTTCGTATTCTGCCCGTAGTAGGCGTTCGCGCCGTGCTTGCGCAGGAAATGCTTGTCGAGCAGCTCCCGCTGCATCGGCTCCGCCGCCGCGCCCATGGCCTGCGTGTGCCACGCCATCATGGCCAGCTCCTCCAGCACGACCGAATTGTACACGGCTTCAAAGCAATCCTTTCCCCATGTGAACGGACCGTGGGAATGCACCAGCACCGCCGGTACATCCTTCGGGTCGATGTCCCGGAAGGCTTCCGCAATCACGTTTCCCGTTTCCGCCTCATACGCGCCGGCGATCTCCCGTGGCGTCATCTTCCTGGTACAGGGGATATCGCCGTAAAAATAGTCGCCGTGCGTGGTGCCGTAAGCCGGGATGGAACGCCCCGCCTGCGCCCAGATGGTTGCCCAGCGGGAGTGCGTGTGTACGACTCCGCCGATTCCGGGAAATTTTTGATAGAGGACGCAGTGGGTCGGGGTGTCCGACGAGGGATTCAGGTCGCCCTCCACCTTTTCCCCGCTCAGGCTGACCACGACCATGTCCTTTGGGGCAAGCCTGTCGTACTCCACGCCGGAGGGCTTGATGACGAACAGCCCGCTCTTTGGGTCAAACCCCGAAACATTTCCCCAGGTGAACACCACAAGGTGATGCGCCGGAAGCCGCCGGTTCGCCTCACAGACCCGCTCCTTCAATTCTTGCAACATTTTCCTTCGCCCCTTCCGGATTACTTTTTCAGCTTCCAGACCAGATCGTTCCAGGTGAGCTCTTTGCGGAGCTCTTCAATGTTCGTCTCCCTGCCGATGTGGATGAATTCGATGTCCATGATTTCCGCAAAGTCGCGCAGCTCCTGTGCGGTCAGCGCATAGCTGATCACCGAATGGTGCGCGCCGCCCGCGTAAATCCACGCTTCCGCCGAGGTTTCCAGGCTGGGCAGCGGCTTCCACAGCACGGCCGCCACCGGAAGGTTCGGCATTTCATGCTCCTGCTCCCGGCACTCCACGTCGTTGACGATCATGCGGAAGCGGTCGCCCATGTCGATGATGGTCGCGAGCACCGCCGGGCCCGCCGCGGCTTTGAACGTGAGGCGCGCCGGGTCTTCCCGGTCGCCGATGCCGAGCGGAACCACCTTGATTTTCGGGCGTTCCGCCGCGACGGTCGGGCACACCTCCAGCATGTGCGCGCCCATGTTCATGCCGCACGCCGGGTCAAAATTGTAGGTGTAGTCCTCCATAAACGCCGTGCCGCCCTTGCAGTCCGCGGTCATCAGCTTCATGATGCGGCAGAGCGCGGCGGTTTTCCAGTCGCCCTCCCCGGCAAACCCGTACCCCTGGCGCATCAAATCCTGCGCGGCAAGGCCGGGCAGCTGGCGAAGCTGCTGAAGGTCCTGAAAGTTGGTGTGGAACGCGCCGAAATCTTCCCGTTCCATAAACTTCTGAAGCGCGACCTCTTCCCTCGCCTGATACCGCACGGCCTCGATCCGATCGGTCGCCATGTCGTAAACCTCGGCATACTTTTGCATCTGCGCGTCGATTTCCTCTTCAGTCACAGCGTGCACCATGCGGATGATGTCGCCCACGCCGTAGTGGTCGACCTGCCACCCGAATTTGATATGCGCCTCCACCTTGTCGCCTTCCGTCACGGCCACCTCGCGCATATTGTCGCTGATGCGCAGCACGCGGAGCCTGCGGCTTTCAAACGCGCCGACCGCCGCGCGCATCCAGCCCGCCATGCGGGCCCGCATGTTCGGCTCTTTCCAGTAGCCCGCGATCACCTTCTGGGGAATGCGCATGCGCGCGAGGATGAACCCGTGCTCCCTGTCGCCGTGGGCGGACTGGTTCAGGTTCATAAAGTCCATGTCGATGCTGTCCCACGGAATGTCGCGGTTGAACTGGGTGTTCAGGTGGAGCAGCGGCTTTTGCAGCACGGACAGCCCGCGAATCCACATTTTTGACGGGGAAAAGGTGTGCATCCAGGTGATGATGCCCGCGCACTTCGGGTCGTTGTTCGCTTCCGTGATCACCTTGTAAATTTCATCGGAATTGCGCACCACCGGCTTGAACACCAGTGTGCAGGGGATGGCGGGGTCTGCGTTCCAGTCGTCCACCATGGTTTTGGAATGCAGGTCCACGGTCTTCAGCACCTCCGCGCCGTAAAGGTCCTGACTGCCGACGACAAACCAGAATTCGTACTTTTTTAAACTCTTCACAGAATTTTCCTCCTTCTCAGTCAAAACCGGCCGGGGCGCGCCGACGCGCCCCGGGTTCCGGTCAGTTTTTCCTCATTTTCTTCAGGCGCTTCATCACGTCGTTGCCGCCGCGCCCAAAGTAATCGTGCAGCGTCCGGTACTCCCGGAACAGTTGGTCGTACCGACGGGTGTTTTCAGGGATCGGCTCATAAACGGTGTCTTTGATTTTTCCCATTGCACGGGCCGCTTCAAACACACTGTCGTACCCCCCGGCGTCCTTTCCGGCCGCCACCGCGCCGAAAATTGCGGAGCCGAGCGCCGGCCCCTGCAGGGAACCCGCGATTTTCACGGGCATTTTGATCACGTCCGCGTAAATCTGCATGGTCATGGGGTCTTTCTGCGAAATGCCGCCGGAAGCGTAAAACTCTTCGACCGGCACGCCGTATTCCCGGTAATTTTCAATGATCATGCGCGTGCCGAAGGCGGTCGCCTCAATCAGGGCGCGGTAAATTTCCTCCGGCTTCGTCTGGAGCGTCATGCCGAGCATCATGCCGGTCAGGTCCACATCCACCAGCACGGAGCGGTTGCCGTTCCACCAGTCCAGCGCCAAAAGGCCGCTTTCCCCGGGGCGCAGCTTTTCCGCCTTTTCCCGAAGAAACTTGTGGATGTTTGTGTCCCGCCGCTTCGCCTCTTCATAATAGGAAGCGGGAAGGCAGTTTTCAATGAACCACGCGAAATGGTCGCCTACGCAGGACTGCCCTGCCTCGTAGCCGAAATAGCCCGGCATGACGCCGTCCTCCACCACGCCGCACATGCCCGGCACCTGGCGCTCCTCCGTGCCCATCATAATGTGGCAGGTGGAGGTGCCCATAATGGCAAGCATTTTCGACGGGCCGTCGATCCCGACGGCGGGAACACACACATGGGCGTCCACATTGCCCACGGCGACCGCAGTGCCCTCCTTCAGGCCCGTCAGCTTCGCCGCCTGCGCGGTCAGCGTGCCGGCCCTGCTGCCGAGCGGAAGAATGTCGCGGGACAGCTTTTCCTCCACCACATGCTCCAGCCTGGGGTCCAGCGCCTTGAAAAACGCATGGGACGGGAACCCCGTGCGCTTGTTCCAGATTTCCTTGTACCCCGCCGTGCAGGAATTGCGGGTCTCTCTTCCGCAAAGCTGCCAGATAATCCAGTCCGCCGCCTCGATAAAACGGTCCATCGCGCTGTAAATTTCTGGGTCCTCGTCGACGATCTGCCAGATTTTCGGAATGGTCCACTCGGAGGAAATTTTTCCGCCGTAGTTTTTCAGCCAGGTCTCTCCCCTGGCGGCGGCGATTTCATTCAGGCGGTTTGCCTTGTCCTGCGCGGCGTGGTGCTTCCAGAGCTTGACGTAAGCGTGCGGGCGGTTTTTAAACTCGGGCAGAAAGCTCAGCGGCGTTCCGTCCGCCTTGACCGGAAGAACCGTGCAGGCCGTAAAATCGGTTCCGATCCCGATCACGTCCTCCGCGGAAACGCCCGATTCCTTCATAACGGCGGGGACCGTATGCGCCAGCACGTCAAGGTAATCCTGCGCGTCCTGCAGCGCCCAGTCGCGGCCGAGCGGCGTTCCGTCCGGAAGAGTTTTGTCCATGACCGCGTGCGGATACTCGTACACGGAAGACGCAAGCTCCTTTCCGGTCTGCACCTCCACCAGAACCGCGCGGCCCGAAAGTGTGCCGTAATCCACTCCGACTGCATATTTTGCCATAATACAACCTCCAACATAATGATTCAAAAGATTTGCATTTTACCGTTTTTCATTACTGCGCCCCGCCTTCAGCCCGATTCCAGCACCCTGACGAATCGCGCTCCACAACGGTCGGCTCAAATTCAACCGTCGCCTGAAAGGTTTCGCCCCGAATCAGCCGCAGAAGGCCGCGCGCGGCGGTTTCACCCAACGCGGCCATCGGATTGGCGACCGAAGTGAGCGGAACCTCGCAGAGAGCCGCCAGGTCCGAATTGTCGAAGCTGACGAGGGAAATATCATCCGGAACAAAAATCCCGTTTTTCTTGAGCAGATCGACGATCTGCAGCGCGATTTCGTCATTGTAGCACACAAGGCCCGTGCAGTTTTGAAGCCGCCGGAGAATCCGCCCCGCGTCCGCCGGAAGGTCCGGAATATCCTGTGTGGAATACCACAGGATATTTTCATCATGAATGGTCAGCCCGGCGTTCAGCAAAGCCTCCAGGTAGCCGGCATAGCGCAGATGCCCCTGACGATCGTCCGACTTGAAAATTCCGGCAATTCGCTTGTGCCCCGCCCGGATCAAATGCTGCGCGGCAAGCAGACCCGCCGCCCGGTCGTTCATGGACACATGCGGGAGGCCGACGCCCGGGCAGCCGCTGTTGATCAGCAGCACGGGAATCCGCCGCCGCTCGATCTCCCGGTAGATTTCAAGGTTCGGGTTCGGCAGGCCGCTCTGGGTCGGCTCGACGATCATGCCGTCCACGCCCTTTTCCAGCATGGAACGAAGCGCCCTTCTTTCGTTCTGAACCTTATTGTGCGTAAACGCAAGCTGCATGGAATAGCCGCCGAGGGTCAGCACGTTTTCAATCCCGCGGATGATCTGCGGAAAAATATAGGCGCCCACGTAAGTGGTGACGACCCCGATCGTCATGCTTGGCTCGCGTTTTTCCTGCGCGCTGTAAACAACATAAGTGCCGCTGCCCTGCCTGCTTTCCAAATACTGCTCCCGCACCAGCACGCCGATCGCCTGGCGGACCGTCTGCCGGCTGATGCCGAACACCGCGCCCAGCTCATTTTCGGAGGACAGCTTTTCCCCGTGCTTGAGCTCCCCGTTTTCTATTTTGCTTTTGATCCGGTTGGCCAGCGCCATGTATTTCGGAATTTCCATTTCAGTGCCGCCCCTTTAAACGCCGACGAATCGCTTCCGCCGCGCAGCGGAGTCCTAACAGCGTTCAACTTGTTTTAATACAACTTATCCATGCAGGAACATGTCCCCAATAATTTTGAATGGACATCCCGCATTTCTATTTACAATATAGGGCATTCCCTCCGCCGTGTCAATATCAATTTACAAATTTTATAGAAATTCGGCTGATTTGTACGTACAAGTTGTATTGTGACAAGTCGGTCTGTCTGTTTCCTGTTCCTCCATCCGCAGGGAAGCGCAAAAGGCAGGCTCCCTTGCGCGAACGGATCCTTGCAGCATGACGGGCCTCATCTTTGATTG
>JAAYUL010000008.1 GCA_012517675.1 Clostridiales bacterium
CAAGCGGGAATTCGGCATAAAGGCGAAAATGCTCGCGCCGGAAGAGGTGGAGCCTTTGACCGGCTACCGCGTCGGCGGGGTCTGCCCGTTCGCCAACCCGGACGGCGCGAAGGTCTACTGCGACGTTTCGCTGCGGCGTTTTTCGGAAATATACCCGGCGGCGGGCAGCTCCAACTCGTGTGTGCGGCTGACCTGCGACGAACTGTTTCAGTCTTCGAAAAGCCTGAAATGGGTGGATGTGTGCAAAAGCCGGGAGCAATAAACAATTTGGTTTTGGGGACGGAACAGAACGTATGAGAATGAGAAACAAGCCTTGGGCGGCGCCGGAACTGAACGCCTGCCCTTTCTTCGTAAGGAACCCCGCGGAGCACCGCGGAAAATGGCAGGATTTTTTCGCGCGGCGGCAGCCGATTCACCTGGAGCTCGGCTGCGGGAAGGGCTTCTTTATCGCGGGGCTTGCCCCGCAAAACCCGCAGATCAACTACATGGGCATCGACCTGAAGGACACGGTGCTCGCACCGGCCAAACGGAATATTGAACGGGCGTTTCTCGCGGCGAACCGGGTACCCGACAACGTGGTGCTTTTCCCGCAGGACATCGAACGGATTTTTCAGGCCCTCGGCCCGCAGGACACGGTGGAACGGATCTACATCAACTTCTGCAACCCGTGGCCCAAGCCGAGGCACAGAAAACGCCGATTGACTTATCCGCGCCAGCTGGAAAGCTACCAGCAGTTTTTGCGGCGGGGCGGGGAAATCCATTTCAAGACGGACGACGACGGCCTTTTTGCCGATTCTCTTTCCTACTTTGCGCAGAGCGGCTTTCAAATCAAATGGCAGACGGCGGACCTTCACGCGCTGAACCTGCCGCAAAACGTGCTGACGGAGCATGAAATCATGTTCATGGAAAAGGGAATCAAAATCAAGGCGCTGATCGCTGAATTTGTCCCGTAGAAAGATCGGCGTGACGCCGGACAAAAAAGCAGAAACCCTAATTATCAGAACAAGGAAGTGTTGGTGTGAGCCAGCCAATTATTGAAATCAGATCGCTGGGAAAAACCTTTCACACGCAAAACGCCGAGGTCCACGCTTTGAACGACATCAACCTGTCGATGGAAAAGGGCGATATTTTCGGGATTATCGGCATGAGCGGAGCCGGAAAAAGCACGCTGGTGCGGTGCATTAATATGCTGGAACGCCCCACGGAGGGCACGGTCCTGTTCGACGGCCGGGATTTGTCCGGCCTTTCGAACCGGGAGCTGCGCGAGGCGCGGCGCTCCATGGGCATGATTTTTCAGCAGTTTAATCTTCTGATGCAGCGCACCGCGCTCGGAAACATCTGTTTTCCGATGGAGATTGCGGGCGCCGACAAGGCTCCCGCGAAAAAGCGGGCAAAGGAGCTGCTGGAGCTGGTCGGCCTTTCCGACCGGGCGAAGGCCTACCCCGCGCAGCTTTCCGGCGGCCAGAAACAGCGCGTGGCCATTGCCCGCGCGCTCGCGACCGACCCGAAGGTCCTGCTCTGCGACGAGGCGACCAGCGCGCTCGATCCGACCACAACGCGCTCCATTCTGGCCCTGCTTAAGGACATCAACCGACGTCTGGGCATCACCATTGTCATTATCACGCACGAAATGAGCGTCATTGAGGAAATCTGCAACCGGGTCGCCATTATCTCCGACAGCAGGATCGCGGAGACCGGTCTGGTGCGGGATATTTTCAACAGGCCGAAGACGGCGGCGGCACAAAAGCTGGTTTACCCCGAGGGCCGGTATTCCCAGCGGCCGATCAGCAAGCGATGTATGCGCATCGTGTTTGACGGAAGCTCTTCCTTTGAGCCCGTCATTGCCAACATGGTGCTGGAGAACAAGGCCCCCGTCAACATCATGTACGCGGACACCAAAAATATAGACGGAAAGGCATTTGGCCAGATGGTGGTTCAATTGCCCGAGGACAAAGACCTGGCGCAGAAAATGTTCGACTATATCCGTGCAAAGGGCCTGTCCGCAGAGGAGGTGAGCGATTATGTGGGATGAGACAACACTCAATATGCTGGTGCAGGGCGTTGGCGAAACCCTGTATATGACACTCATGTCAACGCTGTTCGCCTATTTGATCGGCCTGCCGGCCGGCATTCTTCTGGTTACAAGCGCAAAGGACGGGATCCGCCCGCGCCCGGCGCTGTATAAAACGCTCGACGTCATTGTCAACGTAACCCGGTCCATTCCGTTCCTGATTCTTCTGGTCGCGATCATTCCCTTTACCCGCATGGTGGCGGGCACGACCATCGGCCCTACCGCTGCGATCGTCCCGCTGACCCTGTCGGCGGCACCGTTCGTTGCAAGGCTGGTGGAGTCCTCGCTTAAGGAAGTGGATGTCGGCGTGGTGGAAGCCGCGCAGTCCATGGGCGCATCCGACGCTCAGATTATCCGCAAGGTGCTGATTCCCGAAGCCGTTCCCTCCCTGATCGTTGGATGCGTCATCGCGGTCACCACGATTCTCGGGTATTCCGCCATGGCCGGTTTTGTCGGCGGCGGCGGACTCGGAACCATTGCGATCAACTACGGGCTGTACCGCTACCAGAACGACATGATGCTGGTCACCGTGGTCCTTCTGGTGCTGATCGTCCAGCTGTTCCAGGGAATCGGAATGCGGCTCGCCGGAGTAAACGACAAGCGAAAAAAATAAACGCCGGTTTTTCGGCTGTTTTAAAACAAGAGATCTGGAGGATAAGATTATGAAAAAAGTTATTTCCGCGCTGCTGGCCGGCGCGCTGGCCCTTACCGCGTTCGCGGGCTGCTCTTCTTCCGCGGCTGCGTCCTCGTCGGCGTCCGCCGGCAACAGCTCGGCATCATCCGCCGCAGTCAAAACCCTGGTGATCGGCGCTTCCCCCACTCCGCATGAAATCATTCTGAAGGAAGCCGCAAAGCTGCTCAAAGCAAAGGGCATCGACCTGCAGATTAAGGAATTTTCCGATTACGTGCTGCCGAACATGGCGCTGTCGAACAAGGAGCTGGACGCCAACTACTTCCAGCACCTGCCTTACCTCGACGATTTTAACAAGAACAAGGGAACCGACCTTGTCTCCGCCGGAGCCATCCACTACGAGCCCTTCGGCATTTACGCGGGCAAAACCAAAAAGATCGCCGACCTGAAAGACGGCGCGACCATCGCGGTGCCGAACGACACGACCAACGAAGCGAGAGCGCTCCTTCTGCTTCAGACACAGGGGCTGATTAAGCTGAAGGACGGCGCGGGCATTACCGCGACCAAAAATGATATTGTGGAAAACAAAAAGAACCTGAAATTCGCCGAAATCGAAGCGGCCCAGCTGGCCCGCTCGCTGCCGGATGTCGATCTTGCGGTCATCAACGGCAATTACGCGCTGCAGGGCAATCTGAAGGTTTCGGACGCGCTGGCCGTGGAAGCGGACAATTCCCTTGCCGCCAAGACCTACGCCAACATCATCGCGGTGCGCAAGGGCGACGAAAGCCGCCCGGAAATCAAAGAGCTTGTGGCAGTTCTGAAGAGCGACGAAATGAAAACCTTTATTAAGAATACGTTCCAGGGCGCTGTCGTCCCGGTACAATAATCATTGCAGGCAGTGAAAACGGTGCGTTCCCCGTGTTGCGGGAACGCACCGTTTTTTTCGGATCATTTTTATGCTCACACCGGAAGCAGCCATGCCTTAATCGATCAAATGATGCTGATACCACTTTTTCCCTTTAAACCGAATCAGGAAAACAAGCCCGCGAACACTCCATTCGCAATCCATGGCAAGCCAGACCCCGACGATCCCGAACGGCAGAACAATGCCCAGAATATAGCCGAGCACCACGCGAAACAGCCACATGGAAAGCATGGACACCACGGACGTGAATTTGGAATCCCCCGCCGCGCGGAGCCCGGACGGCGTGATAAAACTGACGGACCAAAGCGTAACCTGCGCCACCTCGTTGATGACGAGAATAAGAAAAATGTTGTGTACAATTTCCTGCGGCGGATGGAACAGTGAGACGATCGGCTGAAACAGCGGAAAGATCATGACAGCCATCGCCACAAAAGAAAAGGAAGACAGGACCAGAAACGATTTAATGAATTTCCGGGCATCTTTTACATTGCGACGGCCCATGCACTGCCCCACCACCGTGATGACGGAGAGCGCGCAGGCGTTGGCGGGAATCTGAAACAGCAATGACATAGACCCGCAGATAGCGTTGGTCGCCATGGCATAAGTGCCGAGGCTGACAATAAAAGTCTGCGTCAAAATTTTTCCGCCGTTAAAAAACATCTGCTCCGCCGCAAAGGGAAGCCCGATGAACATAATTCTTTTCAGCATGGAGGGATTAAAGTGAAACACATCGGCAAATCGGAAATGAAGCGACGTGTTGATTTTCACCAGATAAATGATCGCACAGACAGCGCTGAGATACCTTGAAATATTCAGGGCTGTTACCATGCCCAGCACGCCCATGTGAAGGATGTTGATAAACAGGCCGTTGAGAAGCATGTAAGAAAGATTCATAATCAGCGAAAGCATCAGGGAGGACCGGGTTTCGCCAACGCCGCGCAGCGCGCCGCACACGGCTTCCGTCGCGGCGATTCCGCAATAGGAAATACCGCTTCCAATCAGATAAATGCGCGCGTTGTAAAACACGTCCTCTTCCGCGCGGCCGAACAGCACATTCAGGGTCGAGGTATGGAAAACAACGACCAGCATGCTGATGCAAAACGCAAGCAAAAAGACCGACGCAACCGAACCCGCGGCCGCTTTTGACACCATTGGATCGTTCCCGCTGCCCTTGTACTGAGCTACCACCACGGTTCCGCCTGTGGAAACCGCGACAAAAACGTTGACCAGAAAAATATTCAGCGAATCCACCATGTTGACGGCGCTGACCGCCGCGACGCCGGAGGAACTGATCATCGCCGTATTCAGCAGGTTTAAAAACACGATGAACGCCTGGTCGACCAGAATGGGGATCATAATGGAAATGACCTTTCGGTAATCCATTCCTTCCCCGGAAAAGTATTTGTTCAGGAATGACTGCGCATTCGTTTTAAGCTGAGCTTTTGTCACATCATCACATCTTCGTTCGGAGCGCATTCTCACTCCTGATTATAAGCCCTATTTTAACACAACCGGCAGGAAAATGCTAACCAAAAAAAAGAAAAAGAGAAAAATCCGGCGGATCGCAATTTTACTCGATCGGAATTTCAAACACGAGGCACAAAAAGAACCGCCTACTCTTTTAAAAAATAAGCGGTTCCATCATACAGAGATGATAAAATTATCAGTTGTTCGACCGGAGCGTTCATAACTTTGAAAATCATTCCGCCAACGCAGCCGGCAGATCCGTCTTCATGAATCGGCTTTTTTCAGAAGCACAAGGCGATGGCCGAATCTTCAATTGACGGTATAAAGGGATTTGTACGGGTTCTTGGTGTTGGGAACCAGCACGAAAAACGGCTTGGAAAGGACCTCCGCCTTGTCGACGCCGAACGTCGCGCAGAAATCGTTCAGATAAGCGTCGATATCCGCCATATCCCCGGCGGTCGCCTTTCTGGTTTCCACCTGCTTCGGCAGATCGGGCGGAAGCTCCTCCGCACGCAGGTACATTTTGCCGCCGTGCATTCCGGTGCCGCACAGATTGCCCACCGGAGCTTTCTTTTTGGAGTTCAGTCCAAGCACCACAATGGTGCCGCCCGCCTGGTACTCGCCGAGGAAGCTGCCCGCTTCCCCGCCGATCATCAGCAGCGGCTGCTGGGTCTGATAGGCCTTCATGTGGATTCCGGCGCGGTAGCCCGCGTTGCCCTTCACCAGGATTTTTCCGCCGCGCATTCCGTAGCCCGTCGCGTCGCCGCTGGAACCGTGGATCACAATGGCCCCGTCGTTCATCGTATCGCCGGTGGCGTCCTGCGCGTTTCCGTTGACCGCAATGGTGCCCCCGTTCAGGTAGCACCCCAGGTCATTGCCCGGAATCCCGTAAATGGAAAGGTGTTTTCCCGCCATTCCCGCGCCGATGTAGCGCTGGCCCCGGCAGTTTTCAATCACAATTTCCGTTTCCCGCGCGGTGCGCACCTCGTCGTTTAAATCCTTGAAATATTTATTGTCCGCATTGATGGTCATTTCCCGGCACCTCCCAGCTTTACCGCTCTTTCCGGGGCGGCGAAAGCCATGAGCTGCGGCTTATCCTTGATCAGCTCAAAATCCACCGTGTCAAGCGGGGTTTCTTCCCGAATCAGCGAAGTATAGATTCCGGCCCGCTCCACTTCGCCGATCAAAATGAATCCCTTCAAAAGGTTATCTCTGGTCACAAGCTTTTTATACGTATCCTCCGTCCGAGAGATATACGCGTCGCCGTAATAGCTTCCGGCCGTTATGATGTGAAGGCCGAAAAACCCGATCGCGTTCATCGGAATCGCCTTTTCGTAACTCTTATCGCCGCCGGCCATATCGATTCCGGCGGTCTCGCCCTGCATGTAGGCGTTGGGCCAAAGCGCCAGCACGCGGTACTGCTGTTCGGTAATATCGAAGCTCTCGCTGCAGTCGCCCGCCGCGTAAACATCCTTCAGGTTGGTCGCACAGCGGTTGTCGCTCAGAATGCCCTTGTTGACCTTGCAGCCGATCTCCGCGGCGAGCTTTGTGTTCGGCCTTACGCCTACGGCAAGAACCAGCACGTCAAACTCCACGGTTCCGCCGTTTTTCAGCTCCGCGGAATTTTGATGGAACTGCGCCACGCTGTTGTTGAGAAAGAAAGTCACGCCGTTGGCCTCAATATGCTTCTGCATGATGGCCGCGCCGGTTTCATCCAGAATACTGGGCAGGATGCGGGGCGCCATGTCGACCACGGAAATACTTTTCACCTTGCTGCGGATTCCCTCCGCGCACTTCAGACCGATCAGGCCAGCGCCGATGATCAGAACGCGGGTTTCGGGGCGAAGCGCTTCGGAAAGCCGCTTTGCGTCGTCCAGCTTCATAAAGGTGAATTTCTGCTTCACCTCGTCCAGCCCGGGCATGGGCGGAACAAACGGGGAGGAACCGGTCGCAAACAGCAGTTTGTCGAACGCGACGGACGAACCGTTGTCCAGAAGGACCTGTTTCCCCTCGTAATCCACTTTCGTCACGGTAACGCCGAGAAGCGGCGTCACCTTATTCTTTGTATAGAAGTCGTCCGGGCGGTATTTCATGCGCTGCTCGTCTGTTTTTCCGTAAATCAAATAGGAAATCAGCGGGCGGGAGTAAACATGGTACGGTTCGCTGGAAATGACCGTAATGCCCCCGGTTTTATCTACGGAACGGATTCCCTCCACACAGCCGACCGCCGCGGCGGAATTCCCAATAATCACATAATTCATCTGGTTCACCTCTCCTCAAACACAATGGCCTGATTCGGGCATCCCTTTACGCAGGCCGGTTCGCCGCTGGAATTGGTCAGGCAGAGCTCGCATTTTTGAATCGCGTGCCCGTCGGGCGAGGGCATCACCGCGCCGTAGGGGCAGACCAGAACGCAGGTGTAGCAGCCCACGCATTTGTCCTGATCCACGTGAATGACGCCGTCCTGAATGCTGAGCGCGCCCGTAATGCAGCTTTTCACACAGAGCGGCTCCTCGCAGTGCCGGCAGGAAACCGCAAAGCAGACTCCGTCGCCCTCTTCCACCCGGATTCTGGGGTGAATTTTCTGATCCTTGAGCGCTTTCACCATATCGTCGTAGCCGGAATTGGCAAAAGCGCAGTTGTATTCGCAAAGATGGCAGCCCAGACACCATTTTTCATTTACATATACACGTTTCATCGCTTATTCCCCCGCATGCTTGATGCCCAAAATCTCAAGCTCTTTCTCGTTCAGGCCGATGCCGCGCAGCATCAGGCGGTTGCCCTTGAGCGCTTCGATCGAATTGATGCCCATGCCGCCCATCATTTCCATGATCTCGTGCTGCCACGCGGAAACAAGGTTGACAAGGCGCTTATACCCGATATTCGGGTTCAGCCGCTTCACAAGGTCGGGACGCTGGGTCGCGATGCCCCAGTTGCATTTGCCCGCCTGACAGGTGCGGCACAGGTGGCAGCCCAGCGCAAGAAGGGCCGCGGTGCCGATGTAGACGGCGTCCGCGCCGAGCGCGATCGCTTTTACAATATCCGCGGAGCTGCGGATGCTGCCGCCGATCACAATGGAAACATTGTTGCGGATTTTTTCCTGACGCAGCCTTTCGTCCACCGCGGCGAGCGCAAGCTCGATCGGAATGCCGACATTGTCGCGGATGCGGGTCGGGGCCGCGCCGGTGCCGCCGCGGTACCCGTCGATCGCGATGATGTCGGCGCCGCTGCGGGCAATGCCGCTCGCGATGGCCGCCACATTATGCACGGCGGCGATTTTTACAATGACCGGCTTTTTATAGTCGGTCGCTTCCTTGAGGGAATAAACCAGCTGACGCAGGTCCTCAATGGAATAAATGTCGTGGTGCGGTGCGGGAGAAATGGCGTCGGACCCTTCGGGGATCATTCTGGTGCGGGAAACGTCCCCCACGATTTTTGTTCCCGGCAGATGCCCGCCGATGCCCGGCTTCGCGCCCTGACCGATTTTGATTTCGATGGCCGCTCCGGCTTCCAGATATTTCTGGTGCACGCCGAACCGTCCGGAAGCCACCTGCACGATGGTGTTGGGGCCGTACTTGTAAAAGTCCTCGTGCAGCCCGCCTTCGCCGGTGTTGTAGTAAATACCGAGCTCCGTCGCGGCGCGCGCAAGGCTTTCGTGCGCGTTATAGCTGATGGAGCCGTAGCTCATGGCCGAAAACATCAGCGGAACCTCCAGCTTCAGCTGGGGCGGCAGATTGTCGGTATTCAGCGTGCCGTCCGCGTTGCGCTCCATTGTTTCCGGGCGCTTTCCAAGGAAGGTCCTGGTCTCCATCGGCTCGCGCAGCGGGTCGATGGAGGGGTTCGTCACCTGAGAGGCGTTGATCAGGATCTTATCCCAGTAAACGGGGTATTCCTTCGGGTTGCCCATGGAGGAAAGCAGCATTCCTCCGGTCGAAGCCTGCTTGTAAACCTCACGGATGGTTTCGTTTGCCCAGTTCGCGTTGGTTTTGAAGGTATTGTCGGTTTTCACAATTTTCAGCGCGTGGGTCGGGCAGAGCGTCACGCAGCGGTGGCAGTTAACGCATTTGGTATCGTCCGCCTTCATTGTATTGGTTTCCGGGTCGTAGGAATGAACCTCGTTCGCGCACTGGCGTTCGCACACGCGGCAGGCAATGCAGCGCTGCGGATTGCGGATCACTTCATACTCCGGGTACAGAAAATCGGCTGCCATTATACTTCCACCCCCTCGTTCAGTCTTACGATAACAGGCTCCCCGCCCTTGGGCGCCCAGATCTTTTCCGGGTTCGGCTCCATTTCGCGGATCGCGCATTCCTCACTGGCAACATAGAACATGTCGCCCTTCTCGCCGGCAACCATGGAACGCAGCTTCAGCCGGTCGTTGAGCGCCATGATTCCGCCGGTAAAACCGAGCAGAATGGAGAACGGGCCCGTCACCAGAAGGCTGGCGAACACGTTGCGCAGATAGGTGAATTTTTTCTTCTCTTCTTCCGTCATGCGGTCGATTTCGCTCCAGAACGGCGCGGCGATCACCTGCGCGCATTCCTCCAGCGTCAGATGCTGTTTTCTGTTGAGATAATCTATAATATAGGTAATCGCCTCGGTGTCGGTCAGCAGGGTGCATTTATAGCCGAACATTTCAATGAAACGGCGGTTTGCGTCATAAGAGGAAATTTCGCCGTTATGTACAATGGAATAGTCCAGCATGGCAAACGGGTGCGCGCCGCCCCACCAGCCCGGCGTATTGGTCGGGTAACGCCCGTGCGCCGTCCAGCAATACCCCTCGTAGTCCTCCAGGCGGTAATAGCGGCCGACATCCTCCGGAAAACCGACGGCTTTGAACACGCCCATGTTTTTTCCGCTGGAAAACACATAAGCGCCCTGCACCTGCGTGTTGACTTTCACCACAAAGCGCGCGACAAATTCCTTTTCGTCCAGCCGGGTGTCTTTCAGCAGTTTTTCAAACGGCAGGCCGAAATAGCGCCAGATCGCAGGTTCGTCGGTGATTTCGGGCATTTCCCTGGTCGGAATTTTTTCAGCGATGGTTACGTCGAAATTGCTCATGATAATCTTTTCGCATTCGTCCTTGGCGCGCACGCTGTCGTAAAAGACATGGAACGCGTAAAGGTCCTTGCTGCGCGGGTAGATCCCGTAGGCCGCAAAGCCGCCGCCGAGACCGTTGCTGCGGTCGTGCATGGTCGAAATGGAACGAATAATGGCTTCGCCGTTCATCATTCCGCCGCTGCGCGAAAACACGCCGGAGATGGCGCAGCCCGAAGGGATTCTAATTGCTCCTTCTTTTTGCATAAAAACATTGACCTCCCTGCAATAATTAGGATCGGCGCGGTTAGCGGCGCCTTACAGTCCTGCACTGAAATTTATAAGTAATTACAAGGGATTTACTTAATATTACAAAGTGTGCGGTTTTTATCATATATTGTTTAGCACGCAATGTCAATAGTTTTCCCCATCATTTTTGCATATTTGTGTGCGCAAAATTGCAGGCAGAGGCAACCATTCATAAAATTAAACAGATAGACGGCTTTTTTGCATGAAATATTGTAGCATCCTGCAAAAATTCAATTTCCAGTTGACATTCCGCCGCACACGCAATATAATAGCAGCATAACAGCAAAGGCGCTGTGGGGGTCGGCCCTGCGGTGCCTTTTTGTATTTTTTTACGCTGTAACATTTGTATAGGGAGTGAATTTTGATGAGCAATGTTCCTGAGATTTTCGGCAGCATGGTCTTCAATGATACCGTTATGAAGGAAAGACTGCCCAAGGAAACTTACAAAGCTCTGAAGAAAACAAGAGAGCAGGGAAAGCCCCTGAACCCGCAGATTGCCGACGCCGTGGCAAACGCAATGAAGAACTGGGCCCTTGAAAAGGGCGCGACCCATTTCACCCATTGGTTCCAGCCCATGACCGGAATCACCGCGGAAAAGCACGACAGCTTTATTTCCCCCACGGAAAACGGCAAGGTTATGATGGAGTTTTCCGGAAAAGAACTGATCAAGGGCGAACCCGACGCTTCCAGTTTTCCCTCCGGCGGACTGAGAGCAACCTTTGAAGCAAGAGGTTACACCGCCTGGGACCCGACAAGCGACGCCTTCATTAAAGACGGCTCCCTGTGCATTCCCACCGCGTTCTGCTCCTACGGAGGAGAAGCGCTGGATAAGAAAACCCCTCTGCTTCGTTCCATGGAAGCGATCGACAAGCAGGCCATGCGTATTTTAAAGCTGTTCGGCAACACCACCGCGCGCCGCGTGATCACCACGGTCGGCCCCGAGCAGGAATACTTTCTGATCGACAAGGCCATGTATGAAAAGAGGAAGGACCTTGTTTACACCGGCAGGACCCTGTTCGGCGCCAAGCCCCCGAAGGGCCAGGAGCTGGAAGACCACTACTTCGGCGTGATCAAGCCCCGCGTTTCCGCTTACATGAAAGATCTGGACGAAGAGCTCTGGAAGCTCGGCATTCTTGCCAAGACAAAGCACAACGAGGTTGCCCCTTCCCAGCACGAGCTTGCTCCGATCTTTACCTCCAGCAATGTTGCGACCGACCACAACCAGCTGACCATGGAAATCATGAAAAAGGTCGCGACCAAGCACGGGCTGACCTGCCTGCTGCATGAAAAGCCGTTTGCGGGAATCAACGGAAGCGGCAAACATAACAACTGGAGCATTTCCACCGACACGGGCGTAAACCTTCTGGAGCCCGGCGATTCCCCGCGCGAAAACGCGCAGTTCCTTCTCTTCCTCGCCGCCATTATCCAGGCCGTCGACGAGCATCAGGACCTGCTACGCATCTCCGTTGCAAGCGCGGGCAACGACCACCGTCTCGGCGCGAACGAGGCGCCTCCCGCCATTGTTTCCATGTTTGTCGGCGAAGAGCTGGAGGACGTTCTGGAATCCATTGAAAACGAAACCGCCTACGCGCAGAAGGACAAGTCCTTTATGAAGATCGGCGTGGACGTTCTGCCCCTGTTCCAGAGGGACACCACGGACCGGAACCGCACTTCCCCGTTTGCGTTTACCGGCAACAAGTTTGAATTCCGCATGCTCGGCTCCACCGTGTCCATCGCGTGCCCGAACATGATCCTCAATACCATTATTGCGGACACCCTCTGCGGCTTTGCCGATCAGCTGGAAAAATCCAAGGATTTTACCGCGACGCTGAACGATCTGGTCCGCGGCACCATCAAGGATCACAAGCGCATCATTTTCAACGGCAACAACTATTCCCCGGAGTGGGTTGTGGAGGCGGAAAAACGCGGCCTGCTGAACCTGCATTCCACCGCGGAGGCCATGCCGTACTACATTAAGGACGAGAACGTCGCCCTGTTTGAAAAATATCACGTTCTGACCAGAACGGAAGTATATTCCCGCTATGAAATCCAGTTGGAAAATTACTGCAAGCAGATTCATATTGAAGCGCTGACCATGGTTGACATGATCAAAAAGGATATTCTTCCGGCAACCTGCTCCTACATGAAGGACCTGAGCAGAGAAGCGCTCAACAAGAAACAGATGTGCAGCGAAATCAACTGCGAAATGGAAGAAAGCCTTCTCAAAAAGCTCTCTTCCCTGACCGCGGAGCTCTACAAAAAGATGGAGACGCTCGAAGCCTCCGTAGTCGACGAAAAAGCCTTTGCGGACATTCTGGAAGAAGCCAAATATTACCGCAATACCGTTTTCGCAGGGATGGAATCCACCCGTGAAACCGCGGACGCCATTGAAAGCCTGGTCGGCGAAAAGTACTGGCCCTACCCGACTTACGGCGATCTGCTGTTCAGCGTGATCTGAGTCCGGACTGTTCCGGCACACAAGGGCGTGTATTCCGCACCTCACGGAATACGCGCCCTTTTTAACAGAGTACAAGTTTTTAACATATCTTCCTATATGAAAGGGAACGGTCCGCCGAAACGGCGGACCGTTCCCTTTTTCCGCTTCGCTCTTGACATTCCCGGCAATTCATACAATAATAGAACTAATTAAATATGGTTTACGGAAAAGGGAATGCGGTAAAAGCCGCAGCAGCCCCCGCTACTGTAAGAAGGACAACGGCGCGCGAGAATCGGTCACTGGGTCCGCCCGGGAAGGCCGCGCGCCCAAGAATGAATTCAAGCCAGGAAACCTTGCCGTGAACCCTGTTTTTAAATTTAGTCGGAGGGATTAAAATGAAAACGAAAAGAATTATGGCATTGCTGTGCGCTCTGGCGGTCGCGGTTTCCGTTTCCGTCGGCGCTTCGGCAGCAACAAGCACAAACTGGCCCCAGTTTCTCGGCAGCGCGGGGATCACGGCCGCACAGACGCCCGCTTCCCCGGCGGAAACCCAGCTGGAATGGTCCGCTTCCAGCGTTTACAACGGCAGCTGGGGCCCCACAAACGGCTTCGGCTCCCCGATTTACGTGAACGACGCGGTTTATGTGACGGACAAGGCCGCCGGAAAGCTGATCAAAAGGAATGCCAAAACGGGAGCGGTTCTCGCGCAGGTTTCCGTCAGCAATCTTCCCGCCTTCTTCTGCTATATTGCTTACGGCGACGGAAAGATCTTTGTGCCGCAGGAAACCGCGGGCGGCGTGAAAATTGCTGCCTTCAGCGCGGACACGCTTTCCTCCGTCTGGCAGAGCCCCGAAATTACGATCACGGGCGGCACTCTTCAGACCGCCTCGCCTGTTCTTTATGAAAACGG
>JAAYUL010000067.1 GCA_012517675.1 Clostridiales bacterium
CAGCATGATGATCACGTCCGCGGGCAGCCCGAAATCGTCGTGGATCATCAGGAGCGTGGCGGAATCCCCGTTTGAAATCAGGCGGCCCAGAATCTGCTCCGCCTCCTGCATCAAGCACGCGATTTCCGTGGATTCCGCGATGCGTTTCGCCACAAAGGCGTTGTCCGCCTTCTGCGGGCGGGAAAGGATCTTTCTGCGGGCGGCGGATTCCCCGGCCGGCGGTTCGGTCTGTTGGGGCGGTTCGGGCGCAGACTGCGGCGGGACCGGCGGTTGAGCTTCCGGGGCGGCGGGCGCCGCGGGCGTCAGCTCGCCGCTCCGCGCGGAAAGCAGGCCTGCCTGCTCCCAGTACAGCAGGGCGTCGCCGAATTCCGCGCGGTCAATGCCCAGGGCCTTTGCGGCTGCGGACGGCTCAAACGGCTCCCCGGCGTGGCGCAGTACCCAAAGCAGGACCTTCAGCGGTATGGAACCCGCCAGCTTAATATGCTGATCCACTACGGAACAGGGAACGGCAAAAACCGAGTTCCAAGCCCCGAGGTTCATTGTGTAGTTCATTCCGATCACCTTTCCAATGCGTGCGCTGTTCTGAAAGCTATTATAGCATAAGCACGCGCAATAGGGAAATGCAAAATCGACCGGGAATTTTGAAAAAACGGGTTGACAAAAGGACCGTTGATATCGTATAATAATCATCGTTCTGGAAATCTGCGAACGTAGCTCATCCGGTAGAGCGCCACCTTGCCAAGGTGGAGGTAGCGAGTTCGAGCCTCGTCGTTCGCTCCACCAGACTGAGTCCGAGCGCGGTTCGCGTTCGGACTTTTCTTTTTTTCCGGGCTTGGATGCCCTCGTTGCAGGGCTGCGCCTGAATGCAGCACACGGTCCGCTCTTCTCCCCGTGTGAATACGTCTCCGCGCTCCGCGAACACCCGCCGGTGTGCGGGGCTTTTTTATACGCCGGTTCGGAGAACCCGGTGAGACGTCTGCGATTGTCAAGACCGTCTGCCAGCGCTATAATAAGGACGGCGGAAAAGGATCATATTCACCGGTCGAGTTTTTTCCATGAGAAAACTGCAAATAATAAGATCCGCCCGACAAAAAAAGGCGCAAGGAAAGGAGCAACGCAGCATGGAGGTTATGGAAGCCGTATTCACAAGGAGAAGCATCCGAAAATACAAAGACAAGCCTGTGGAGAAAGAAAAAACGGAACGGCTGTTAAGAGCGGCGATGCAGGCCCCTTCCGCGGCCAACCAGCAGCCGTGGGAGTTTATTGTTCTTCAGGAAAAAGCGAGCCTGGAAAAGCTTTCCCGCATGAGCCCGTATTCCGGGCTGACGGCAAACGCCCCCCTGGCGCTTGTGTTATTGGCAAACGAAGAAAAAATGAAATTCCCCGAAAACTGGCAGCAGGACATGGCGGCCGCGGCGGAAAATATTTTGCTCGAGGCCGTGGATCTGGGTCTGGGCGCCGTTTGGCTGGGGGCGGCTCCTCTGGAAGACCGAATGAACTACGTTCGGAAAATGTGCGGTTTAAAGGAAAGCATAAAGCCCTTCTGCGTTATCGCACTGGGGTACCCGGAGGAACAGGAAAACAAATTGATTGACCGATACAATCCGTCGGTTGTATACTATGAGAAGTATCGCGGGCAGGCTTAGGCTTTGTCCGGAGAAGCGCCCTTTTCAAAAGTCCTGCGGTTCCTTCTGCTGTTTTGCGGAAGAAAAATGATTGACACATGCCCGCTGTCCTATTATAATGAAACTTAAATGCAAGTCATTTGCATTTAATTCAATGACGGGTGGTTGAAATATGAAAACGAAACAAGCGATTCGTTCCATATTCGGTGTCATGCTTGCATGCTGCCTGCTGGCGGCGTCCGGCTGCGGCAGCAGCAAGGCGGCTTCATCGGGTACGGCGAGCGCGGCGGCATCGGAAAAGCCGATCATCGCCGTGACGATCGTTCCGGAACAGACTTTTGTAAAAGCGGTTTGCGGCAATTTGGCGGAGGTCATCACGATGGTGCCTCCGGGGAACAGCCCCGAAAATTACGAGCCCACGCCGGAAGAAATGAAAAAATTCAGCAAGGCGTCCCTGTATTTTTCCATCGGTGTCCCGACGGAAAAGGCAAATATCCTGCCGAATGTCGGGAATGTTAAAGTGGTTTCCCTGCAGGAAAAGGTCGCGGCCGTATATTCCGAAAGGAAATTTGAATCCGGCGAAAGGGACCCGCATATCTGGCTTTCCCCGAAAAGGGTGAAGGTGATGATCAAAACAATTGCTCAGGAATTGAGCACAATGGATGCGGCAAACAAAACGACCTACGAAAAGAACGCCGACGCGTATATCAAGCAGCTGGACGAAGTGGACAAGGACATTTCCTCGGCGCTGAAAAATGTGAAAAATAAAAAATTCATCGTATTCCATCCCGCGTTCGGATATCTGGCCGAAGATTACGGCCTGACCATGTACTCGCTGGAAGAAGACGGAAAGGAAGCGACACCGCAGCATTTGCAGGAAATGATCGACCTGGCAAAGAAAGAAAAAATCAAAGTGATCTTTTATCAGGAAGAGATCGACAGCAGCCAATCGAAAGCGTTTGCCGAGGAAATCGGCGGAAAAACAATACAGCTTGCGCCATTGGCCGCGGATTACATCGGGAATCTGAAAAAAATGGCGCAAACCATGGCGGAGGTTATGCAGTGAACAAACCAGCGGTCCACATTGAAAATTTGTCGGTATATTACGGACAGACATCTGCAATTGCAGATGTCTGTCTTGATGTGGCCGACAGAGAATATCTCGGGGTAATCGGCCCCAACGGCGGCGGAAAATCCACACTTCTCAAAGCGATTCTCGGGCTTGTGCCCGTTACTTCCGGAGCGGTGCGAATCTATGGGGAAAGCCCCATGAGGAACCGGTCGCTTGTCGGATACGTTCCGCAATTTGCGGCAATGGACAAGCTGTTCCCCATTACGGTGACCGAAGTCGTCCTGACCGGATGTTTGAAACCGGGGCTGTCGCCCCTTTTCCGTTTCAGCTCAAAAAACAAAAGGGACGTGTCCAGGCTGCTGGAGCAGGTTGGAATCGCCGGCCTGGCAAACCGCAGGATCTCGGATCTTTCCGGAGGAGAGTTCCAGAAAATGCTGATTGCCAGAGCGCTTGCCCGGAAGCCCAGGCTTTTGCTGCTGGATGAACCGACCGCCAGTGTGGACGCGGTTTCGCGCAACCAGATTTACTCGCTGCTTGCGGAACTGAACAAAAATATGACCATTATTCTGGTCACGCACGATCTGCTTGCCATTTCCTCCCAGGTCCACCGGCTCGCCTGCCTGAACAGGCACCTTGTTTATCACGGGGAACCGCAGCTGACCGAGCATGTTGTAAACAGCCTGTACGGCTGCCCGGTCGATTTGATTGCCCACGGCGTGCCCCACCGGGTACTGAAGGAGCACAAGGAAGAGGGGGTTACAAGGTGATTCAGGCGCTTTCGGAATATCAGTTTTTACAGAACGCACTGCTTTCAGGCATCTTCGCAAGTATTGTGTGCGGCATCATCGGCGTGATCATCGTCGAAAAACGGCTTGTCATGATGAGCGGAGGAATCGCGCACACCGCATACGGCGGAGTGGGTCTGGGATATTTACTGGGCTTTGAGCCGATTCTCGGCGCTTTCCTCTTTTCCATCTGCGCAGCGCTGGGGATCGGATATATCCGGCGCAAAGGCAGCACCAACTCCGACGTTATCATCGGTCTGTTCTGGTCGCTGGGAATGGCGCTCGGGATTCTGTTTATCGCCTTAATGCCGGGCTACCCGCCCGACATGAGCTCCTACCTCTTCGGCAACATTTTGTCCGTGACAAAAGCGAATCTCTATCTCATCATCGTTTTAACCGTTATTGTGGTGCTGGTCATCGTTACGCTCTATAACGACTGGAAGGCCTATCTTTTCGACGAGGAATTCGCCTCGATCCTCGGGATCAAAACAGCGCTCCTGAATTATCTTCTTCTGATCCTTGTCGCCATGTCGGTGGTTGTTTTAATCCGGGTGGTCGGCATCATTCTTGTACTCGCACTGCTTACGGCCCCCGCGGCAACCGCGGGCCTGCTGACCGCCGACCTGAAAAAGCGGATGCTTTACGCCGTTTTGCTCGGCAATGTGTTCTGCATTTCCGGCTTATGGATTTCCTATCAGATGAACATCGCTTCGGGCGCCAGCATCGTGATTTTATCCGCCGCTTTCTATTTCGCGTTGTACGCGGTAAAATCGGTCGTCCGGAAATGGAAGGGGAGAAAAATCAGAGAATCATAAAACCGTGATAACAGAAAACGATACTATTTGAAAAGAGCGTGAATCACCGCTCTTTTTTTTGTATTTATTTTAAAGAACAGACAAGCAGTTATTGACATATGCCCATAACCGTGTTATGATAATTATGGACATACGCCAATAATTAAAATTTTCTGCCGCATGCGGAATCCTGCGCAGCGAGCGCGGCGAATGTCCGAATCAAGCCATAAACTTGTTACATTCAGAAAGGAGGCTTTCCGATGCCTGGAAAAGATGGAACCGGCCCGTTGGGACAGGGTCCCCTTACGGGAAGAGAAACCGGACGGAGAGGACAGCTCGGAACCACGGGCGCGGGTCCCGCGGGATATTGTGTCTGCCCCAAATGCGGGACGGCCATGATACGGGGTTCCTGACAAGCATGAGTCAAAATCATGATGCAGCGGGTATCACTCCGGCCAAAGAAAACTATTTGAAGGCCATATTGGAGCTTTCAGACAGCGAAGAAACACATTCCACAGATATCGCCAATGCCCTCGGTGTTTCCAGAGCCAGCGTGAGCCGCATGATGGGAATCCTGAAAGAAGACGGATATGTGGCGAAAGAGAAGTACGGTGCAATTACCCTGACGGAGCGCGGCCGCAAGGCTGCCGCTTATGTCAGGAAACGGCATCGCCTGTTGAAATCGTTTCTCGCCGATGTTCTGGGCGTTGAAGATGCGGTTGCCACGGAAGACGCCTGCCGCATGGAACATGTCATCAGCTTTGAAACCGTGGAGAAGCTGAGCCGAAAGCTGGGAGCATTGTCCGAGTGTATGAAACCAGGAACGAATCATTCTGAAACAGGGAGGTGAAAATCATGCCAAGAGGAAACGGAACGGGCCCGATGGGAATGGGTCCCATGACAGGCAGGGGCTTCGGCTATTGCGCGGGTTACGCAGCAGCCGGATCCGCTGGTCCGGCAGGTTTTGGATGCCGGTTCGCCGGAAAACGCGGAAACCGGAGGATGTTTTATGCGACCGGACTGCCGGGATGGATGCGCTTCGGCGCTCCCGCAATCGCCGGAACAGAACCGTCGGATTTAGACAAACGGGAATTTTTGAGCCGTCAGGCGAAGCTTTTGGAAAATCAGCTGGAGCAGGTAAAAGAGCGCCTTGCTGAATTTAAAGAGGCTGCCGAATAGCTACTTCTCCATGTGAAAAGGCAGGAAATTCCTGCCTTTTTTACATGGATTAAAATCCTGGAATCCGGATCAGACGGTCCGTATTGACTTCTGTCTGGCATTGGGTTAACATAGAATCAGAGATCGTCCGCTCTGTTTTACTTCGTGCCGTATACGGGGATCAAACCGACCGAAAATGTCGGGCGCACGTTGGACCTGCCGGACGGGCAGCGCTCAAAACCATCAAAAAGGAGAGAACCAAGCCATGGAAATATTTCTCGATTGTCTTCCCTGCCTGCTCCGACAGGGGCTGGAGGCATCGCGCCTGGCAACGGACCGGGTCGATTTGCAAAATAAAATAATGGAAGACTCTATTCAGATTCTTTCCCGTTACAAAGACTATCGATGCTCCCCCGATCTGTGCAGATCGATGCATCAGGCAGTAAAAAAGCACACCGGCCTTTCGGACCCCTACGCAGAAATCAAAGCCCGGGATATCCGCGCGGCCAAAGCAATTCTGCCCGATCTTTTTGCATTTCTGAAAAGCAAGCAAAACAGCCTTTACTGGGCGCTGAAAATCGCGGCCACGGGGAATATTATCGATTCGGCGGTCAATCATAATGCCGACATGATAAAAGGGATCGAAACGGAACTGGAAAAAGAGTTTTCCGTGTGCGATCTTGCTCTTTTTGAGGAGAAGCTGAAAACCGCGAAAAACGTTCTGATCATTGCCGACAACGCGGGGGAAACCGTATTCGACCGCGTATTGGCGGAACGCCTCGCCCCGCTCGACATAATCTATGCCGTGCGAAGCGAACCGACCATCAACGACGCAACCATGGAGGATGCCCGCGCCTCCGGGCTGGCCGATGTTGCGACCATCGTTTCGACCGGATGCAGCGCGCCCGGCGCGATTTTGGATGATTGCAGCGAAGCGTTTTTGAATCTATTCGACAGCGCGGATGTGGTCATCAGCACAGGGCAGGGAAATTATGAGGCTGTTTCGGGCTGCGGAAAACCGGCTTTTTTCCTTCTGAAAGCAAAATGCCCCATTATTTCGCAAAAGCTTGGGGTTGACCTGAACGGATATGTTTTTAAATATATTTAACGCATCGTGCCGACATAAAAATCAAGCCTGATGAAACGGAGCTGTTTGCTTTGGCAAGACCCACAAAATGGAGAAAAATTGAAAATATACCGGTCATCCCCTACTTCGTTCCGTCGGACAAGGATGTAGGCACGGTATTGCAGAACATCCTGAAGCTGGAGGAGCTGGAAGCGGTCCGCCTGAAAGATCTGGAGGGCTTGGAGCAAAGCGAGTGCGCCGAAAAAATGCAGGTGTCCCGCCCGACCTTTCAGCGCATTCTTTTATCCGCAAGGGAAAAAATTGCCGACAGCCTGGTGAACGGAAAAGCCATCCATATAGAAGGCGGCAATTTCACCAGAAACATTTGTCCGGTAAAATGCATGGACTGCGGCAAAGAATGGATGGAAAGCTATGAAAATTTAGAATCCATTCAAAGTGGAACCTATTCCTGCCCGGAATGCGGTTCCGTCAGAGTCGTATGCGGACAAAACTGCCAGAATAAGTTTTGCCGAAAAAACTGCCGGCGGCGCGGAAGAAAACCGGAATAAGCCGGGTCGCTATTCCGCCGCCTGATGACGATCCCACACAGCGGCTGTTCTCCCAATCAGCAACAGAAGGGCTCCGGCAAATAAATGCCGGAGCCCGAATTGCTTTATTGATTTATTTTGAAAACAATTCCTCAAACAGTTTCGCGGTGCAACTTTCGCTTTTCCGGAAATTATCTTCTCAATGGCGCTTCCGCGTCACAGTAAACCAGTCGGCTTTCTTGATTGATCGGGAAAGAATCTTAAAACAGTTGACGCTGTCTTTTGAAAACATTCCACCGGCGGCTTGACGGCCCGCCTGAAATCAACCGACCTTCTGAATTCATCTGAAAACAATCCCTTAAAACGGTGTTCTGCTGCGCATTTGCACTTTCGGAATCGCCCTGACAGTGGCACATTGGCTTCACTGTAAATCAGTTCGCCTTGTTCAGGCTTCTATCTGCTGTATGATTCTCAGCGTTGAATCTTAAAAATTTGTTCATACGAACGCTTTTAATGGAAAAGCACAACCGAAGTTCAACAATCTGTCAATACGCATTGCCTGCAACAAGATGAAACTTCTTCAATCAGGATTATTGGTTTCATCCTTTCTTCATTTAATCAGTTTCCGTTTACCCTGTATTTGGGACTCAGTCCTTTCAGAGTATTTTACGGCAGCGACGTCCAAATGGAACGCAACCGCCAATCTGCTGTGATTCTTCTTCTTTGCCCACTGGACTCACCTCTTTCACTGATCTTTGTCGGCGTCCAATCTTCCACGGTATTGCTATTGTAATGCCGTGAAACTGAAAAACTTGCGGCGCCTTTTCAATGGATGTCTTTGTGTTTTTCTGTTTTTATTATAGCGGCAGTTCCGTGTATTGTCAATAGTTTTTTTGATAAAACAAGTGAAGTTTTTATGAATATTTTTTGAACTCAATTTTCCTGTTGACTTAACCGGCAAGGCAGGGTACAATGAAATCACAGACAAGGCAACGCAGGATTGAAATCGTAAGGAGATGACCCCGATGAACGATGAGTATGGCGCGGATTTGCTCACACTTGTTGATGACGAAGGCAAAGAACACGAGTTTGAAATATTGGATGTAATTGATAACGAAGACGGCTGTTTTTACGCTTTGCTCCCCACCTTTGAAGCCCCTCAGGACCAGGTGGATGCCGACGGCACTTACTATATTTTTGAGGCGATCGAAGAGGACGGCGAACAGCAGCTGGCGGAAATTGAAGATGAAGCGCTTCTCGATAAGCTCGCCTCCATTTTCGAGAGCCGTTTTGAAGAGCTTTACGACGATTCCGAAGAAGAGGAAGAATAAACTCAAGTTTGCACCCTGCCTGGTGCGCGGACCGTTGCATGAATAACCCTACAATGTTTTTTCGGGAGTTTTGCTCCGGTGGCGGACTTCAGACCTCCCGGCTTCGGCTGGACGAAGGGAGTACGAAACCATTGGGCGGACACCCACCTGCTATTGGGTAGCAGGTTATTTCAGCACATTACGGCCAGGCGGGATTTATTAAAAATGCGTTTTGCTCCTGAGTAATCAGGAGCTTTTTTCTACGGTTTCAGCCGTCTCGTACCTGCGGCGCACCGAACTTTCCAAAAAGCAGCTCCGCATACCCGGCCTTCTGTTTCATGCGGAAGCCGCTTTATCAAATGACTTGATCAAGAATCAACGGAATAACCCGCTTTTCGTATCGTCAATGATTCTGATTTGAAAGGATGGATTGGTTGATTCTTCCCCACATCATTGCTATAATGAAATACGGAAAACAAGAGCCGCCGCCGCGGTCCGAGGAACGTGGCGGACGATGTGCCGGGGTTCTGACTGAACAATCACTTTTTCAAATAATCAAGCGAAGGGAATGTTTCAAATGAGCGGTTATCATATTGTCACGGACTCCACCTGTGATCTGCCGCAAAGGCTGGTGGAACAGCTTGGTGTCACCGTAATTCCCATGGAATTTTCCATTGGAAGCGCCACGTTCCATAATTATCCCGACGAAAGGGAGCTGTCCTCGCATGAATTTTATGAACGGCTCCGATACGGAGAAACCTCCGTCACAACGCAAATCACTCCCGTTCAGTTTATGGAGGTTTTCGAACCGTTTCTGGCCGCCGGCACGGACATTCTTTATATTGCGTTTTCCTCCGGCCTGAGCGCGACCTGCGGCAATGCGACGCTGGTCGCGGAGGAGCTGGCGCATAAGTATCCGGAACGGAAAATCATCGCGGTGGATTCGCTCGCGGCCTCCATGGGAGAAGGGCTGCTGGTGTATTACGCCGCGCGGAAAAAAGCGGAAGGCGCCGCGCTGGAAGAGGTCCGCGACTGGCTCCTGAAAAACCGGAACCGTTTGGCCCACTGGTTCACGGTGGACGACCTGAATCATCTGAAGCGCGGCGGCCGGGTTTCGGGAGCGGCCGCCCTGGTGGGCACCATGCTGGGAATCAAGCCCGTTCTGCACGTTGACGACGAAGGCCGTCTGATCCCGATGGAGAAGGTGCGCGGCCGCCGCCAGTCCCTGGACGCGCTGGTTAAGCACATGGAGCAGAAAGCGGAGCAGCCGGAAGCGCAGATGATTTTCGTCAGCCACGGCGACTCCCCCGAAGACGCGGACTATGTGGCGGAGCAGGTGAAGAAAAAATTTGGGGTACAGCAAATTGAAATCAACCCGATCGGCCCGGTCATCGGCACGCATTCCGGACCGGGGACCGTGGCGCTGTTCTACCTTGGAAAAGATAAAAACTAAAACCGCAAAGCCCGGCATCGAAAATGAAGCGACTCCAAAAAGTTAGACAAGTATGTAAATGAAGCGACCGAAAGGGCTTGTTGTCTGTGAATTGCAGGCGGCAGGCCCTTCCGTATTGCCTTGCGGCTTCCCTTGGGTCACATCATTGACAAACACAGACTCGGTTTTCTCCCAATATTTCCGGGTCTATACCCAATTCGGCCGTAATCTCCCGCGGCTTCTTCCCCGCTTGCAGCGCCTGATGGAACAGCGCCTTGAACTCCGCCGAGAAGTGCACGATGCCGGGTGATACGTCCCACCCATACGGGCTCTCTCGCTGTCCGTTTTACGGGGTTGCAAAAACCTGCGTGTCCGAATTCTTGGATTTTTGAAAACCGCTCAAGTCCATCCTTTGGGGTACAGGATATGAAATCGGCGTTGACAGTCAAAAAAGTCCAGCTTTCGCTGGACTTTTTCGGCAGGCTGTCATAAATGCGCCCATGCTTTTGCAGGATCAGGAAAGAATCCCGTCACGCGCTTCCAGATATTCGTCGTAGGTGCACATCCGGTCCACCATGCCGTCCGGCGTAAACTCGATGATCCGGTTCGCAATCGTCTGCACAAACTGATGATCGTGGGAGGCGAACAGCACCACGCCTTTAAAATCCGCCAGGCCGTCGTTCACCGCGGTAATGGACTCCAGGTCGAGATGGTTGGTCGGCTGGTCGAGCACCAGCACATTGGAGCCGAACATCATCATGCGGGAAAGCATGCAGCGCACCTTTTCGCCGCCGGAAAGCACGCTCACCGGTTTGTTCACATCGTCGCCGGAAAACAGCATTTTACCCAGAAAGCCGCGCAGATACGTTTCCGTCGTGTCTTTGGAGTACTGCTCCAGCCACTTCAAAATTGTCAGGTCGCAGCCGTTGAAAAACGCGGAATTGTCCTGCGGAAAATAGGACTGACCGGTGCTCACGCCCCATTTGAACGTCCCCTCGCCGGCCTCCGTTTCCCCCATTAAAATCTTAAACAGGGCGGTATTCGCAAGTTCGCTGGAGCCGACAAACGCGATCTTGTCCCCCTTGTTGACCCGAAAGCCGATGCTGTTCAGGACCCGGACGCCGTCAAGCGTTTTGGAAAGGTTTTCCACCGTCAGAATTTCTTTGCCGGGCTCCCTGTCCATGGTAAAGCCCACATAGGGGTACCGGCGGGAAGAAGCCGGCATTTCCTCCACGGAAATCTTTTCCAGCAGCTTTTTCCGCGACGTCGCCTGCCTGGACTTTGATTTGTTCGCGGAAAAGCGCTGAATAAAGCTTTGCAGCTCCTTAATTTTTTCCTCCGCCTTGCGGTTCTGGTCGCGCATCATGCGCTGAACCAGCTGGCTGGATTCGTACCAGAAATCGTAGTTGCCCACATACAGCCTGATTTTGTTGTAGTCGATATCGACGATGTGGGTGCAGACATTGTTGAGAAAATGGCGGTCATGGGAAACCACGATCACGGTGCCCGCGTAATCCATTAAAAACGATTCCAGCCAAGCGATGGATTTGTTGTCCAGATCGTTGGTGGGCTCGTCCAGCAGAATGATGTCCGGCCGGCCGAACAGAGCGCGCGCCAACAGCACCTTCACCTTTTCCGCGCCGGTCAGCGTGTTCATCAGCGAATACAGGATTCCGCCGTCCACCCCCAGACCCTGCAGAAGACGACCGGCCTCGGTTTCCGCGTCCCAGCCGTTGAGTTCCGCGAACTCCGCCTCCAGATCGGCCGCGAGAAGCCCGTCCTCGTCGGAAAAATCCTCTTTGGCGTAAAGGGCCTCCTTCTGTTTCATCACCTCATACAGGCGCGGATTTCCCATGATAATGGTGTCCAGCACCGTATATTCGTCATAAGCATGGTGGTCCTGCTTTAAAACCGACATGCGCATTTTGGGATCGATAAAGATTTCACCCTTTGTCGGCTCCAATTCGCCGGAAAGAAGCTTCAAAAAGGTGGACTTCCCCGCGCCGTTCGCGCCGATCACCCCGTAGCAGTTCCCCGCGGTAAAAAGAAGATCGACATGAGAAAACAGGCTTTGGCCGTTGAAGCTCAGGCCAAGATCGGATACAGTAATCATAGTGCCTCCCGTTCGACTGGATTCCGTTTTGTTGCAGTCCCACCGCCGTGCGGCGGCTGCAAAATCAGGTTCTATTGTACCATAAAACCCAGCGGATAAACATAGTGAAACCTGTGGACAAACCGCCCGCGCGCTTGTCATTTTTCATGGACAATGCTATAATAATAAGGATACTTTGAGATGTACCGCGCTTTTAGGAGGGTCTTTTTTGAAAATACAGGAGTCCGGAGAAAACTATCTGGAAACAATTTTGATTCTGCAAAAGCGGAACGGCTGTGTCCGTTCCATTGACGTTGCAAACGAACTGGAATTTACCAAAGCAAGCGTCAGCCGGGCAATGGGTATTCTGAAGGAAGCCGGTTACCTGATCATGCAGCCGAACGGCAGCCTGGTGCTTACCGAATCCGGAAAAGCCAAAGCGGAAGCCGTTTACGAGCGGCACCGCCTGATCGCGGAATTTTTGGAGCTGACGCTCGGCGTCAGCCCTGAAATCGCCGCGCAGGATTCCTGCCGGATCGAGCATATTATCAGCGAGGAAAGCTTCGCGCGGATCAAGGAATTCATCAAATCCCATGAATAACCGGTACATTCAGGAGGAATCCCAATGCAGTATGTAACAAAACCCTGTCCCCACTGCGGAAAAGAGCTTCAGCTGCCGCAGGACGCTGAAAATATCGTATGCATGTACTGTGCAAAACCAATCCATGTGAAAGAGCTGCTTTCGCCGGAGCCCGGTGAAAATTACGCAAGTCTGATGGAAGAGGCGGAACGCCTTCTTGCGGATGAGCTTTTCCTCTTTCCGGTTTCCATCAGCGAAATCCGGTCAAGCACCTATCCCGAAAAATTCGAGCAATACGAAACGTTGTTCCGCCCCGCGCTCAAAGCGTACGGCCTGGCCGCGGCGGAAAACGCGGCGGGGGCTTCCGACCGCTTTGCAGGCGTTCTGCTGGACCGTTTTTTCAGGCGGTTTGAAGCCGAGGGAATCAAAAAGACGAGCGACACCCGCCTGTTCGACATCCGCTACATGATCGTTTCCTTTACGATTCCCTCCATTCTGAAACAGAAAACGCCGGAGGCGGAAGCGCTGGCCGACCGCTTTCTGGAAAAATGGAACGCCCATTACCCGAAAAATCCGCTCGGCAAGGCAAGCTATGATTCCATCAACAGCGGTTTCCGCAAGAAATTCTGCTTTATTACCACCGCGGTCTGCTCCTCGCTCGGCAAAGGGGACGACTGCGCCGAACTGAACACACTGCGCGGCTTCCGGGACGAATGGATGGCCGGCACCCCGGGCGGGCGGGCGAAAATCGGCGAATATTATCTGTTCGCGCCCATGATCGTCGCGGCAATCGACCGCAGCGGAAATGCGGGTGCGGTTTACCGGGAAATCTGGGAACAACATCTGTCCCCATGCCTGGACCTGATCCACGCGGGAAAGCAGGAGGAGTGCGCTGCCGCTTATGAAAACATGGTGCTCTTGCTGGAGCGCAAATGGCTGAGCTGATCTCAGCTCACAGGGTCGGATTTTTCCCCGGCAGGTCCTTCTTTGATAATAGACAGGGTCCGGAAGCGCTGCTTCCGGACCCTGTCTTTATGTAGAGATTGAAAATTCAAAAAGAGATATCCATATCAAGGCCGCTGCTGTAAACCCCGTCGATTTGCCCGCTGCTCGTGTACTGCCAATACTGATAAGGATACTGGTAATTGGTCCCCCATGTGGCGCTTGCGGAGCTGCTGTAATACTGTGCCACCCAGGTGGTGTAAGGAGCCAGACGGGATACGATTAAATCGTTGTAAAACCAGTTTTTACTTGCGTAGACCATCGGCCGATAACCGGAGCTCTTGATTTTTTCACAAAACGCCACGGCAAAATCCGTTCTCTGCTGACTGGTAAGATTCGCAAGGTTGGTTCTGACGTTGTCGTCGTTTACATATTCCGTATCAAACGCAATCGGCTCCGACAGGCTGCGTCCGCCCAAAATATCCAGGGTGAACTGAGCCTCCGCAACCGCTTCGTCCACTGAAATCGCCTGCGAGAAAAAATAAACTCCCACGCTGATTCCCGCCGCTTTGGCACCGGCATAATTCCGTTCAAAATACGGGTCCTTGTTATAAGAGCCGGTCACATATCCGCGGTAGCCGGCGCGCAGGATTGCGAACTCAATTCCGGCCGCCTTGACCTTATTCCAGTCTATGTAGCCCTGATGGGAGGAAACATCGATTCCGATGCGTGTTTTCAGCGCGCCTTTTCCGTCAAAATTATACTTTTTCCCCTCAATGGTCTGCCAGCCTGTGAGCGGATTGTTCTGATAATAAAAATACTTGACCCCGTCAATTGTTTTCCACCCTGTAAACAGGCTTGGCGCAGCACTGGAAACACCGGAAGATGAAAAATTGGATGAGGACGGTTGTGAAGAAGATGCACTGGAAGAAGCCGCCTTTGAAGAAACGCCGGATGAAGAAGGCTGAACGGAGGACGGCGTGTTGGAAGACACCGCTGAAGACTGCAGTTTGCTGGACACGGCCGAAACACTGACACTGTTCTTGACCGGAGTTGCGGAAACTTCCTTGTTGTTTTCAGGGTCTTCTTCCGCCATTTCCTGTTTGGTGGGAAGCTTTTTTGTCGCCGCCTTCAATTGCGTTTTTGTGGGAACAATGGGCTTCGGCTTAGCCTTTGCCGCGGAAGACGCCGATTGTTTGGACGCGGCTTTGGAAGACGTCGATTCGGAGCTTGCCGCAGAACTTGTTGCGGAAGAGGCTCCTGTCGAATCAATCGCGGAGCTTACCGACGAAGAGAAAGGGAAGATCAGCCCGGCGCTGGCCGTGCCGTATGACGCCCCCGTGTGAGACGTGCCGTTTTTCGCGAAGGATGACGCGGACAAATCAGTGGAAAACGGACTTTGGAACCCACACATCAAAAAAGTCGTAAAACAAATCAGCACACCTAATTTCATCCATTTTGGCCGCATTTTACAGTATCTCCTTTTTTTACAACAACAAAATAATTCTATTTTTTTAATGGTAACATATTCGAAACAAAATTTAAACAAATTATCGCAAATTGCTTTCGATTTTTTAACTTTATTGTATTTTTTTAATTTTTGATACTATATTTTATTTTACGCATTAAAATTGAAATCGGTTTTCGGATATCCGGCGGGGACTTGCAACAGAAAAGCCCCGGCATCATATACTGAATAAAAGGAGTGATGCCGATGCTGGGCGCCGTACTTGGATTCGCGATTTCCGGTTTGGTTTTTTTTGTTTTACATGTGACCGGCTCCGGTTCCTTTCCCCGGCCGCTGACCGCGCAGGAGGAAAAAGAATGTTTGGAACAGATGAAAAACGGCGATTTAAAGGCAAAAAACAGGCTGATCGAACACAATCTGCGTCTTGTTGCGCATATTATTAAAAAATACTATGCCAGTGCAAATGATCAGGACGATTTAATTTCGATTGGAACGATCGGTCTGATCAAAGCTGTAAACACCTTTGACAGCAGTAAAGGAATCCGGCTTTCCAGTTATGCGGCGCGATGCATTGAAAACGAAGTTCTGATGTTTTTCCGTTCCACTAAAAAAAGCGCTCAGGATATTTCCATCAACGAACCCATCGACACCGACAAGGACGGCAACGCCCTTACGTTAATGGACGTAATGGCCACGGAAGACAATATTCTGGAAAACCTGGACTGCAAAATCAAGTCGGAACAGCTCAAGCACTACCTGCTGGAAGTGCTCGGACCCAGAGAGAAGAAGATCATCGAGCTGCGCTACGGGCTGACCGGGCTGAATCCCCTGACCCAGCGGGAAGTGGCACAAAAGCTGGATATTTCGCGCTCTTACGTATCGCGGATTGAAAAGAAAGCGTTGGAAAAGCTGAAAAGGCGTTTTGATTCCGGCGACCAGCGCGCTTCACTGAACCCCCGCCCTCCCCGATAAAACCCGGCCAATAAAGGCGCCTTCTCACTCCATTGCAATCAGGCATTTTATTGTTCTCTATAATAAAACTGAAAAGGCCGCATCCGGCGGCATTCAGGCTGCCTGTGTTTGATTCGATACGGCGCATGAAACAAAAAAACCGGAAGCCCGTACAGCTTCCGGTTTTCAAACCTATAATATGCGATAGGGTCAGGATTTTCCGAATTCGGCAAGGACAAGCCCCTCGTTGTGTTCCTGGTCCCAGCGGATACTCCATTCATTGGCAAAAATCAACAGCTTGTTGCCCTTCAAATCCTGAATCCGCTTCGTGTCGGAGGTAAGGTTCAGCGTTTTCGGGTCAAGCTCTTCGTTTTCAATCCAGCGGATATGCTGGTACGGCAGGCCCTCCATGCGAATTTCCACATTGTATTCGTTGCGCAGACGGTATTCCAGCACGTCGAACTGAAGAGTGCCCACCACGCCGACAATGATTTCCTCCATGCCGCCGCCGAGGTCCTGGAAAATCTGAATCGCGCCTTCCTGCGCAATCTGCGAAATCCCCTTGACGAACTGCTTGCGCTTCATGGTGTCCACCTGCTGCACACGCGAAAAGTGCTCCGGCGCAAAGGTTGGGATTCCGCCGAACGAAAATTTATTGGAGACGGAACAGATCGTGTCGCCGATGGAAAAAATGCCCGGGTCGAACACGCCGATGATGTCGCCCGCGAAGGCCTCGTCGATCACCTCGCGCTCCTGCGCCATCAGCTGCTGGGGCTGCATCAGCTTGATCTTTTTGCCGCCCTGCACATGATAAACTTCCATTCCCTTTTCAAACTTTCCGGAACAGATGCGCATGAACGCGATGCGGTCGCGGTGCGCCTTGTTCATGTTTGCCTGAATTTTAAATACAAAAGCGGAAAAATCGGGGTCAAACGGGTCAATTTTCCCCGCATCCGATTTTCGGGGAAGCGGCGGGGTCGTCATGTTCAGAAATTCCTCCAGAAACGGCTCCACCCCGAAATTGGTGAGCGCAGAACCGAAAAAGACAGGCGACAGCTTGCCGTGGCGAACCATTTCAAGGTCGAACTCATAACCCGCGCCGTCCAAAAGCTCGATGTCGTCCGCAAGGGTCCGATGATGATCGCTGCCGATCAGCGCGTCCAGGCCCTGATCGCCGATCTCGGCTTCGGTGGCTTCCACTTCGCGCTGGCCGTTGTTCGCCCGGAACGCGATGATATGCTTTTTTTCGCGGTCGTAAACGCCCTTGAATTCCTTGCCGGAACCGATCGGCCAGTTGATGGGGTACGTGCGGATGCCGAGCTCCTGCTCGATTTCCTCCAGCAGGTCGAACGGGTCGCGCGCTTCGCGGTCCATCTTATTGATAAAAGTGAAAATCGGGATATCGCGCAGTGTGCAGACCTTGAACAGCTTTCTGGTCTGCCGCTCCACGCCCTTGGAGGCGTCGATCACCATCACCGCGGAATCCGCCGCCATCAGCGTGCGGTAGGTGTCCTCGGAAAAATCCTGGTGGCCGGGAGTGTCCAGGATGTTAATGCAATAGTTGTTGTAATGGAACTGCATGACGGAGGATGTGACGGAAATTCCCCTCTGCTTTTCAATCTCCATCCAGTCGGAAACCGCGTGTTTGGCCGTCTTCTTCCCTTTTACCGAACCCGCCAGCGCAATGGCGCCGCCGTAAAGCAGAAATTTTTCCGTCAATGTTGTTTTGCCGGCGTCCGGGTGAGAAATAATCGCAAAAGTTCTTCTCTTCCTGATTTCGTTCACATAGTCAGACAAAGTGCTTCCTCCACAATCATGAAATACATACCTTGTTATTCTAAATCTTTTCCGTGAAATAATCAACAAATTTTTGAAATAACGGCAAAAGACCGGGGTGTCGCAAAAAAACATGTGCCGTTAAAAGGACGGCGGAGCATACCGGCGGCCTCCGAAACCGCAATACGATCGTTTCCGTTTCGGAGGGGATTCGCCGAATATGCTCCGCTGATTCTTACTTTTAACTCCCGAACGCCGCCGCAATCCCATGGAGAGCGGAGCCGTGAATTTTGGCCGGCTTTACCGGGTCATCAGGCTGCAGATCTGGTTGGAAAACGCCAGCGGGTCTTCAATGGAAACGCCCTCGATCAAAAGCGCCTGCGTATAAAGGAGGGACGCGTAAAGCTTGAGCGTGTCCTTATCCTTTTCATAAAGCTCGCACAGTTTCTGGAAAACGGGGTGGTTCGCATTGATTTCCAACACGCGCTGCGCCGATATTTTTTCCTGGTTCGGCATGGCGTTCAGCACCTTTTCCATTTCAAGCGAAATGGCGCCCTCGGTGGAAAGACAGACCGGGTGTGTTTTCAGCTTCTGCGAAAGGACGACCTGTTTGACCTTGCCGTCCAGCGAATCTTTCATAAAGTCAAGCATGTCCTTGTGCTCTTCGACCTTTTTGGCGGCCTCCTTCTTTTCCTCTTCTGTTTCCAGGCCGAGGTCATCCGCCGAGACGGACTTGAATTCCTTATCGTCGTACTTCATCATTACGCGAACGGCGAATTCATCCACGTCGTCGGTCATGAACAGAATTTCGTAGCCCCTGTCCCTGAGCGCTTCCGTCTGGGGAAGCTGCTCGATGCGCGCAACGCTCTCGCCGCAGGCATAGTAAATGTACTTCTGGTCCTCCTTCATGCGGGAAACATACTCTTTGAGCGTAACTATTTTCTTTTCGCTGGAGGAATAAAACAGCAGCAGATCCTGCAGCAGGTCCTTGTGCATGCCGTAATCCTGATAGATGCCGTATTTCAGCTGCAAACCGAAACTCTTGAAAAACTCCTCGTATTTTTCCCGCTCGTTGGCAAGCATGCTTTCCAGCTCGGACTTGATCTTCTTTTCCAGCCTGCCCTCGATGAGTTTAAGCTGGCGGTCATGCTGGAGCATTTCACGCGAAATGTTGAGGGAAAGATCCTGGGAGTCGACCAGGCCGCGCACAAAGCTGAAATAGTCCGGCAGAAGGTCCGCGCATTTCTCCATGATCATCACGCCGTTGGAATAAAGCTGCAGGCCCTTCTGATAGTCGCGCGTGTAGAAATTGAACGGAGCTCTTGCGGGGATGAACAGCAGCGCATTGTAGGTGGCGGTGCCTTCCGTGCTGGAATGAATCACACGGAGCGGGTTTTCATAATCCATGAATTTTGCTTTGTAAAATTCATTGTACTCCTCTTCCGTGATCTCGTTCTTGTTCTTGCGCCAGATCGGGACCATGCTGTTCAGCGTTTCATTTTCCGTGTAGGTTTCGTACTCGTCCTTGCTGCCTTCCTTCCGGCGGCTTTTCTGCACGTCCATGCGGATGGGGTAGCGGATGTAATCGGAGTATTTTTTCACAAGGCTGCGGATGGTGTGTTCCTCCAGGAACTCGTCGTAATTGTCGTCCTGTGTGTCGGGCTTGATGTTGAGGATGATCGTGGTGCCGTGGCCGTCGCGCTGCGCGGGGTCGATGGTGTAGCCTTCCGTACCCTCGCTTTCCCAGCGCCATGCCTCCTCCTGCCCGTAAGGCCGGCTGATGACGGTCACGCGTTCGCTGACCATAAACGCGGAGTAAAAGCCGACGCCGAACTGGCCGATGATTTCGATGTCCTCTTTTTGTTCGTTTTCATTTTTAAAATTGAGCGATCCGCTCTTGGCAATGGTGCCCAGATTGTTTTCCAGCTCGTCCTTCGTCATGCCGCAGCCGTTGTCGGTGACGGTCAGGGTGCGGTTTTCCTTGTCGAGCGCAATCGCAATGAAGAAATCGTCGCGGTTCAGGCCGGTGTCGCCGTCGGTCAGCGTTTTGTAATACAGCTTGTCGATCGCGTCGCTCGCGTTGGAAATCAGCTCGCGAAGAAAGATTTCACGGTGTGTGTAAATGGAATGGATCATTAAATCCAAAAGCCTTTTTGACTCTGCTTTAAACTGTTTCACTGCCATGCTTAATCTACCTCTTCCATAATTTTAGCACTCGATTTGTCTAAGTGCTAAAATTATTCTAATACAACGTTTGGAAAATTTCAATAGTGAGAATTGTTAATTTTTTGTGTCAGCCCTTCCGTCCGCCGTTTTGCCGCACGGGGATTCCGTCTTTTCATTTTGACAAGCCGTCGCACCGGCGCATAAAATAGAACAGTCCTTCTGAAAGGGAGGTGTAATATTGAGCTTATACCGTTATACCGACGGCCGTGAAGACGGCCGCAACCTGTCTTACGCGGAAGCAATGGGCAGAAAAGGCCCCCAACCCGCCGACGATGATTTTGATCCGCATGACTTCGGCAAGCCGGGAAAGCACGACTGTGACAGCGAGAGCGCCCGGGCTTTGAAACGGATTCTCGCGTTGATCGACGACCTGAACAACGAAGATCTTCATATTCTTCAGCAGCTGATCGAAAGGCTTCTTTGCAGCCGGGAAAAAAAGCGTCCGTGCTGACCGCGCACACAGGGAGATTTTTCTGTTATTGGGAATAAAGCGGGCATAACCCGAACGAAAGGAGCGTCTTTCAGCGCAGAAAAGACGCTCCTTTCTCCTTCAGATTTTTTCATCTTCACAAAAGAAAAAATTGCGGGGTTGTCCGTTCTTCCGTCCGAGAAGCGCACGGCTAAACGACGTATTCAAACCCCGCCTGATCGCTGGTCTGGTCGAAGAGCAATTTTCCATCCCGGTAAAAACGGAATCGCGCCCGGCAGGAAACACTTTCCCGAATCGTGCGCAGCATGGCTCCCATACACGGCGCGAGCAGCTTGCGGGCGGCGCCCTTTCCCATGATTTCCGCTTCCAGAACCAGATTCCCCTGCTTGACGACAAAGCCGGACCGGCCGCACCGCACGATTTGAACGCCGCGGTAAGTGGCAAAGCGGTATTCCCGGCCCCGGTAGCGAACCAGCGCGATGCACCCCCGAAACGACAGCCCCGCAAAAGGGACGTCCGCAATGGAAGCCATGACCGAAACCGTGGACTCGGGAAAACGGTTGCACTGCACCCACAGGTAGCGCTTCGGGAAGGACGAGCCCCAGTCCTTTTCCATGTAGCCCGTTCCCCCGCCGAAATCGACCTGTCTGCCGTTAATCTCCAGCGAACCCGTCAGGCTGTGCTTCATGCTGAGCACGCCGTGGCTGCATTCCAGAAACGGGACAAAGCGAAACGGGCCCATCACATCCGACTCCGGCGGCGTCAGGGGACCGTAGCGAAGCCAGCCGCGGCAGCGGATCGCTTTTGTGTCAAGATCCACGCGGATTCCCCGCGGGCCGAACATCTGCTGCCCGAGCCTGACCCCTCCGTCCCGGGGGCAAAAGTGAAATTCCGAAAAACGAAACGGGATATGGCAGGAAGCGGAGTCGGTAATCACCTGTAAAAAGGCGGTCCGGTTCCCTTCCGGGTCGCAGCCGGCCCCCGCGATAAAAGAAATCGTGTCCTCCCGATTCTGATGCTTATAATACCATCCTTCAAAAGAGGAGCGCTTTTTACCGCCGCCGTGAAATTCACCCATGGCGCAGCCCCTTGATTGCCGGAGTATCAATCGGTTTGCCGTCCGCCGTAAAACGGGAACCGTGACAGGGGCAGTCCCAGGTTTCCTCCTCCTCGTTCCACTGGAGCCCGCACCCCAGATGAGAGCACCGGTGGGACGGCGCGAAAAGTCCGGCGGCCAGCCCCGCGGCGGAACAGCCGGCGTCGGCCATCATTTTTTTCATGGAAGCGGAAGCCCGGAACCGGCGGGGCGAAAAAATTTCGGAGCAGTTGTTTTCCCTTCCCATCACCAGGTCCGTGATCAGCTCGGCCGCCGCCATAGCGGTGGTCATGCCCCACTTTTGAAACCCGGTCGCCACGTACAGGCGCCTGGCCGAAGAGGAATACCGGCCGATATACGGAATCCCGTCCCAGGTGACACAGTCCTGCGAGGACCAGCGGCAAACCTCCCGGCTTTGGGGGTAAAACGCGGCCGCCGCCCGGCGCAGCTGGTCGTAACAGCTTGTCTGAGGGTGTTTTCCGGTGCGGTGGCCCGCGCCGCCGAGCAGCAGAAGGTTCCGCCAGCTGCGGAGGGAACAGCCCTGTTCGTCCTCATCCAGATACATGCCGTTGATCTGCGCCGCGTTTTCCAGCGCAAGCACATAGGAACGCTCCTGATGCATGCGGGCGAAATACCACCCGGGAATGTCGATGATCGGAAAATGAGTGGCGACAATAATATGGTCGGCCGTCACACGGCCCTTGTCCGTCAGAACAACATCGTCGCGAACGTCGAAGACCGTGGTGTCCTCATAAATATTCAGCCCGGAAGAAAGCGCCTTCAGAAATTCGAGCGGGTGGAACTGCGCCTGATGTTCAAAACGGACCGCGGCGCGCACTTTGAACGGGAGCTCCGGCAGCGACTCCACATATTCGCTTTCTATCCCCAGCTTTTGTGCGGCGTTTGCTTCGTCTTCCACTGCCTTTTCATCGCGCAGCGTGTAAACATACGCCGATTTTTCCTCATAATCGCAGTCGATTTTCTGCCCGGAAATCAATTCCCGGTAAGATTTGACCGCCCGCTGATTGGCCCACGCATACTGCGCCGCCAGCTCGGGTCCGAATTCGCGGATCAGGCGGCTGTAAATCAGGCCGTGCTGCGACGTGATTTTAGCGGTGGTGTTTCCGGTAACACCCGCCGCCGTGCGGCCGCGTTCCAGCACCATGACGCGAATTCCCTGCTTTTGAAGCATGGAAGCGGTAAGAATCCCCGCGATTCCGGAACCGATCACCACCGCTTCCGTTACAAAGTCGCCGTGAAGAGGTTCCCGCCGCGGGAAAGAACAGGTTTCGTTCCAAACAGATTTCATACTGGCATCCCTCCGCTATTAAGTTCTGCGGAATTTATGCCAATATACGGCGCTGTACGGCGCTTTTGATACCCGGGCCGGATTCCGCGCACCGCGATCAATCCATGCCGTTTTCCATTCTTTTTTATGAATTTGTCTCATTTAATTCAATTCTACAAATTGTCTAATAATGTGACTTTTTTCCCTATTGTAATATTTAGGGAAATAAGATACACTATAGATGCCAAAAGGCGAATTTACATAGATAAGGAGATTGAAAATGGAGAAAATCACGCTGAGTTTAACCGCGCTGCAGGAAAAGCTGGCCCAAATGCAAAATGACAACGTCCAATTTGTCGAACTTCATTTTATTCTTGCCCAAAAAGACGGGAATCTTCTTTTTCCCGCGTTCCTGCAGTTCGACGGGATTGCAGAAAACGGGCAGTACAGGGATTATGAAAGCATCGATGAATTTTGCTCACAGGATTATGAAGACAACCATAAAACCGCATAGCCCTTGCTTTTATAATCGCTATCAGAAAGGCCCGGGCAAAGGACCCGCCCGGAGCTCCGATGAAAAACATCATCCGATTTTTCACGCCGGCCAACGTACTGTTGACCGGCGTGCCGTTTTGTTCGGGTTAAGCTTCATACTCCGCATGAGACGCCGCGCCTACTGTATGTGCCGGAACAATTTCATGGAAGGAATACCGGTTCCTGCCCGAGCGCTTGCACCGGTAAAGCGCTTCGTCCGCCCTGGCATACAGCTCGGAAAAGCAGCCGCCGTCTTCGGGAAAGCGTGCGATGCCGATGCTGCAATGAAGGTGCCGGGCTTTGTTTTCTCCGAAAAAAATGCCGGAAAGGCTGTTCTGCACCTCCTGCGCTTTTTCCGCGATTGCGTTCCGGTCGGAGACATTCCTCAGCAGCACGGTAAACTCGTCTCCGCCGAGCCGTCCCACAAGATCGGTCGCACGGAACAGCTTTTTCAATTCCGCCCCCACTTCGGCCAGCACGGTATCGCCGCAGATATGCCCCATGGTATCGTTGATTTCCTTGAACCGGTCGATGTCGATCATCATCAGCGCGCAGCTTTCGTTTTCGCTAAGAGCGTTTTCTATCAGCCGGCTTGCGGCCGCGCGGTTCAGCAGGCCGGTCAGCTCATCGCGCTGCGCCCGGTTCAGCAGCTTCTGGACCTCCTGCTTTTGAAACGTGATGTCGCTGATGCGGCCGATTGCCTTTTTCGGCCCGCCGTTCTCATCGGCCACCGCACAAATCCGGATTCGGTACCAGTAATAGGGGTGATTCCCCTGCCTCAGCCTGAAATCCCCCTGGGCGGTCTGCGCACCGGCCCCGGCTTTTTCAAAGAACGCGAGGAATCGGTCCGTTTCCTCGGGATGCACATCGCCGTGTTCCACCATCGCTTTTGAAAAACTTTCCTCCGGGCCGCATCCGAAAATTTCGTCCGGTCCGGAAAGGCAGCAGGCGCGCCCGGAATCCGGGCTGTATTCAAAAATGGTGCAGCCGCATTTTTGCACGGCCGTCTCATATCTTTCCAGATTTCTGAGCCGTTCCTCGTTGATTTTCCGCACGGAATCGCTGCCCGCCAGCGTGAAGTGAAAATGGAGGAAAAGATACGGCAGGCAAAAGAAAAAGCCGGCGGCAAGCAGCACGATCAGCAGGGGATCGGGTAAAAAGCGCAAAAGAACGCCTGCAAGCGCCAGAGCGGAAGCGAGCAGGCTGAAAACCGTCAGAACCGCGGAAATCTGCGACTTTCTCTGCATTATCATCCATCTTTTCCCCGTGCAGATTGATGTTTGGCTGCCGGCGCCGCACGGTGGCCCCGGAGAGAAACGGAACGAAGTGGTCGCGGCGGATTGGTTTCCGCGATTTTTTATGGTATGATAGGCAAAGAGTATTTTTAAAATCCGGCCGGGAAGAGCCGCTTTACAATATTCATTTTAATAATCAACCAATCTGAAATTTGTCGCAAAAGAGCAGAACATAATTTTTTGCTTTTTGACGTCTTTTCTATTATAATATGGTAAAGCTTTTTCCCGGCCATTGGGGAAATGCGCCGTCTGCGGCACGGTTTTCCGCTTTTCCCGGGGATTGGAATCGGAGGGACAGCCATGGCTGTGGAACAGGTAAAAGAATATTTAAAACAATACGGGCTGCAGGACCGCGTGCGGGAATTCGATGTTTCCAGCGCGACGGTGCCGCTTGCGGCGCAGGCGCTCGGGGTGGAACCGGCCCGAATCGCCAAGTCCATTTCCCTGCACGCTGCGGACGGCTGCGTCATTGTGGTCGCGGCGGGCGACGCGAAGGTGGACAACGCAAAATTCAAGCGGGAATTCGGC
>JAAYUL010000068.1 GCA_012517675.1 Clostridiales bacterium
AGCAGGGCAGGCGTTCCCTCTTTGAAACGGTCGTTCTGTTCGACCGCGCGAAAAAGGACATTCTTCTCGGCAACGACCCGGAGAATGTGGACGGCCTGAATTTCCTGGAAGGCAAGAGCATGGCTTACGTGAACGAAAAGGCTTTTGAAGGCACCGTGTTGGCACATACCGACGGCGGCGTTCCGAATATCGTTCTTCGCGCCCCTGATTTTTCCGAGGATACGCTCGGCTACATGATCTATTTCTTTGAAAAAGCCTGCGCGGTTTCCGGTTACATGCTCGGCGTCAACCCGTTTGACCAGCCGGGCGTGGAAAGCTACAAAAAGAACATGTTCGCACTGCTTGGCAAGCCGGGCTATGAATCTGAAAAGGAGGCGCTGGAGGCAAGACTGAAAAAATAAAAGACCGCGAAGAATCCGCTCATGCGGAAATAAAATAATAAACAGGGGGAGTTCTTCATGATTACTCTAATTGTTGGCAGAAAAGGTTCCGGAAAGACAAAAAAACTGATCGAGCGCGCGAACGAAGCTGTTGAAAGCTCCAATGGAAATGTGGTCGTCATTGAAAAGGGACTGAAGCTGACTTATGATATTTCTCATCAGGCGCGTCTGGTCGATATCGACGCTTACGGCATTCAGGGGCCGGAGGCGCTGGCGGGCTTTATCAGCGGCATCTGCGCCGGCAACTACGACGTGACCGATATTTTTGTGGATTCCACTTTGAAGATCATCGGTCAGGACCTGAAAGCGCTCAAAGTCTTTACGGAAAAAATGAACGCCCTTTCCGCACTGGCGGATACCAAGATTACGCTTCTCGTTTCCGCGGATTCCAACGAACTGCCCGAAGAGATCGGCTCCTTTGCCGCTCAGGTGTGACTTTACATTCAGAATCAAGGGATGCTGTCGTGGGTACCATACCCCCGGCAGCATCTTTGTGAGAAAATGTTGTGACGGCCGCCGATTTTCTCTTGACAAAGCGTGGATAAACCGATATAATTGATGAATGTAGCGCTGAGGTGTAATCATGCTTCTTGATTTAAAAAAAGTGTTTTCCGAAGAAGGGCAAGTGCTTCCGTTTGATGATCAAATGGATTTGTCCGACGTGGATCTGAACGGATGCTTTCCCTTTGTTTCACCCGTTTCCGTTCGGGGCGCTGTGAAGAATCAGGATGGTTTTGCACGGTTGAAGGCGGAAGTTTCCTTCGACTTTTCCATTCCGTGCGACCGCTGTGCCAAACAGATCGACACGCGCTATGCGTATACTTTCACCCACGACCTGGTTTTAACCCTTGAAAATGAAGAGGACGATTCCTACATTCAGGTTCAGGATTACAGGCTGGATTTGGACGAGCTGATCCGGGCGGATATTCTGCTGGAGCTTCCGTCCAAGTATTTGTGTTCGCAGGACTGCAAAGGGCTGTGCCCGGTGTGCGGGAAAAACCTGAATGAAGGCCCCTGTGATTGTAATTTGCATCAGATTGACCCTCGCCTGGAGGTTCTTAAAAAACTGATAGATTAGCCTGAGTTTTATAAGGAGGTGCTGACAGTGGCGGTACCAAAGAGAAAGCTTTCAAGTGCCAGACAGAATAAAAGGCGTTCCAATGTTTGGAAAATTAGTGCTCCGGCTCTGATGAAATGCCCGAAATGTGGCGAGTATAAGGCTCCTCACAGAGTTTGCGGAAATTGTGGTTACTACAACGGCAGAGAAGTAATCAAGAAGGAAGCATAAGCTTGGCTTGATTTCCCGGAAATGTAGAGAAGGAGAAATCCTTCTCTTATTTTTTTGTCAAACGGCAGGCTCTGTGAAAACAGATCCGCCCGCCTTTTTCCTTTTGCTTTCTTGCAAGGAGCTTTTTTAAAGCGGGACCGGGGCGATGAATTGCTTGGAGAGGGATGCGCATGCCTGTAAAAATCACATCGGTGGAACCGAACAGCCCTGCGCAGCGCGCGGGAATCCAAAAAGGGGACACGCTGGTTTCCATCAATTCCAACCAGATCTGCGACGTGCTCGATTACCGTTTTTATGAAACGAATCAGCACCTTTCCATTGTGCTTCACAATGAGAAGGACGAGCCCCGTACGGTGGAAATCCGCAAGGGGGAGTATGAGTCCATCGGGCTGGAATTTGAAACCTATCTGATGGACCGCCAGCATTCCTGCCGGAACCACTGTGTGTTCTGCTTTATCGATCAGCTTCCCAAAGGGATGCGCGACACCCTCTACTTTAAGGATGATGACGAGCGCCTCTCTTTTCTGTTCGGCAATTATATCACGCTGACCAATATGAGCGATCATGACGTGGAGCGCATTATTGAAATGCACATCAGCCCGGTGAACATATCGGTACACACCACCAACCCGGAGCTTCGCGTCAGAATGATGGGGAACCGCTTTGCCGGCGAATCCCTGCGGATCCTTTACCGGCTCGCGGACGCGGGCATCCGGCTGAACTGCCAGCTGGTGCTCTGCAAGGGCCTGAACGACGGCGAGGAACTGGAGCGCAGCCTGAACGACCTGGGCGCCCTGCACCCGTCGGTGCAGAGCATTGCGCTGGTGCCGTTCGGCATGACGAAATTCCGCGAGGGCCTGTATCCGCTGGAGCCTTACAATGAAGCTGCCGCGCGCGGTGTGATCGAAATCGCGGAAGGATACGGCGCGCGCTTTTTGCAAAAATATGGCCGGCGTCTTTGCTACGCGGCGGATGAATTTTATCTGAAAGCCAACCGCCCCATCCCTCCGGCGGAATTTTACGGCGACTTTGACCAGCTGGACAACGGCGTGGGAATGCTCGCGAATTTCCGGCAGGAGATGGAGGATGCGCTTCAGGATTTTTCCCCGCCGAAAAAGGAGCGCAGCGTTACGCTGATTACCGGCACGGCGGCCTATCCGTTTTTGCTTAAATTGCTTGACGAATTAAGAATAAAATGCCATAATCTTACATGTAATCTGATTCCGATCACCAACGATTTTTTTGGGCATACCATTACTGTTTCCGGCCTTGTGACCGGAGGGGATATTTTGAAGCAGCTGAAAGGAAAGCCCCTGGGGGATGAGCTGCTTCTTCCGAACACCATGCTCCGGCGGGAAGGCGACATATTTCTGGACGATGTTTCGCTGGAAGACCTCCGCAGGGCGTTTGGGGTCAAAGTCACGGTCGTTCCGAACGACGGCTACGCGTTTTTACAGGCGATAATTGGGAGTGATGAATCGTGTCAAAACCGGTGGTTGCAATAGTCGGCAGACCGAATGTCGGCAAATCCACCCTTTTCAATAAGCTGATCGGGCAGCGCCTTTCCATTGTGGACGACACGCCGGGCGTGACCCGCGACCGCATTTACGGCGATGCCGAATGGTCCGGCCGTAAGTTTTCCATTGTGGACACGGGCGGGATCGAGCCGAGCGCGGGCGACGTTATTCTGTCGCAGATGCGCGAGCAGGCGCAGCTTGCCATCGACGCGGCGGACGTGATTGTGTTTGTCACGGATCTTCGCACCGGCGTTGTCGCCACGGATGCCGACATTGCGGCCATGCTGCAGAAAAGCGGCCGCCCCGTTGTCCTGTGTGTGAACAAATGCGATTCCATTGGAGAGCCGCCCGCGGAATTCTATGAATTTTACAACCTCGGCCTCGGCGACCCCATCGGGGTTTCCTCCGTTCACGGCCACGGCACGGGTGACCTGCTGGACGCCGTCGTGGAGTATCTTCCGGCGGAACAGGAGGAGGACGGGGAATCCGAGCTGATCCGGGTTGCGATCATCGGCAAGCCGAACGTGGGGAAATCATCGCTGGTGAACCGGATTTCCGGGGGAAACCGCTGTATTGTTTCGGATATCGCGGGCACCACGCGCGACGCAATCGACACCGAAATTGAAAACCGGTTCGGGCGTTTTGTGCTGATCGACACCGCCGGCCTGCGCAGGCAGAAAAAGGTGGAGAACAGCATTGAAAAATACAGCGTCATCCGCGCGCAGATGGCGGTCGAGCGTGCCGACGTCTGCCTGATTATGCTGGACGCCGCCGTGGGCTTTACCGACCAGGACTCCAAGGTCGCCGGTTTGGCGCACGAAGCCGGAAAGGGCTGCATCATTGTCGTCAATAAATGGGACGCGGTCGAAAAAGACGACCGCACCATGATCGAATACCGCAAGTCGCTGGAAAAGGATTTTTCCTTCATGTCCTACGCGCCCATGATTTTTATTTCCGCAAAAACGGGGCAAAGGGTGGACCGTCTGTTTGAGCTGATCCGCCATGTCGCGAATTCCAACGCCATGCGCATTGCCACCGGGATGCTCAACGACGTGTTGGCGCAGGCTGTGGCCCGGGTACAGCCGCCGACCGACAAGGGAAGGAGGTTGAAAATTTACTACATGACGCAGGCTACCGTAAAGCCGCCCACTTTTGTCTGTTTTGTGAATTCCGCCGATTTGTTCCATTTTTCCTATCAAAGATACCTGGAAAACAGAATCCGTGAAACCTTTGGCATGGAGGGAACTCCAATACGCTTTATCGTGCGCGAGCGCGGAGATAAATAGGAGGATTGCTTGTAATGGGTTATATAAAAGATTTTATACTGCCTTCTCTGGTCGTTGCAGCAGTGTCTTACTTATTGGGAAGCCTGAGTTTTTCCATCATTTTCACAAAACTGTTCAGCAAAACGGATATCCGAACCCTTGGCAGCGGAAATGCCGGAACCACCAACGTGCTTCGTTCCGTCGGTCCCTCGGCCGCGCTTTTTACGCTTGTTTTTGATTTTGCGAAAGGCGTGATTTCCGTTCTGATCGGCAGATATGTTTTCCTGTATGCCGCCGGACTGGTCGGCGCACCGGCGATTGCCGGCGACTACGGCGCCTATCTGGCGGGCCTGCTCTGCGTGATCGGGCATATTTATCCGCTTTATTATAAATTTAAAGGCGGAAAGGGCGTGCTCACCAGCTCCGCGATGATTGCGATGGTCGACTGGCGCGTGTTCGTCATTGTGATTGCCATCTTTATCATCATGCTGCTGATCACACGCATTGTTTCTCTTTCCTCGCTTGCCGCGGCCTGGTCTTTCCCGGTTTCCAATTTCCTGTTGGCCTATTTTGTGGATTACCATTTGAATGTTTCCGTGGAAGGGCCGGTTTTTCTTACATATGTTTTTGTGTCGACCGCAATTGCGGCTGCCATGGCTGTTCTTTTGACGGTCAAGCACAAATCCAACATTGAGCGGATTAAAAACGGAACGGAAAAAAAGATTTCCGTTCACCACAAGGAGAAATAAAGCCGTTCCGCCGAAAAAATTATTGTATCAAAAAATGCGTCTTGGCCAAGCTTGAAAAAGCCTGATCAAGACGCATTTTTTTGCGGCGATTGGGGCCTGCCGCCGCAGGTCCTGTTTGGAAAACCGGCGCCCGCCCAAACGCTCTTCCCCGAACGTTTATCTCAATCCTTGTGAAAGGAACCTGTAGTTCGTCTGCCGACCTGAAAGTTCGGTATTCCGTCAGACGATCAGGAATCAATTGGCAGCAACTCTATTGTATGATCGCGGTTTGGGTTTGATGACCGAACTGCCGTTTTTTGTTCGTCCTTTTTATCAACCTCCGCGGGAAGGGAAATGTGCTTGCAGGCAGGCGCGGCGGCCGATTTTTTCAGGCGGTTTTTTCTTGCCGCCCCGCCGCTTATTTTTCGCTTGGCTTTCCGTCCACGATGTTCTGCAAACATTGAATCAAATCGTCCATTGTGTGCAGGGTGACGTCCCGGCTCAAAATTTCATTTTTTAAATCAATGGAAAGGGCTTCAAACCGGCTGCGGAGCCTGGGGTCTACATATGACATAACATTCACCTCTGAATCAAACGGTTGTTTTTATGCGGGAGCCTATCCGGCGAGGGGGCTTGTGGCGCTGCGCGTTCCCGCGGGTTTCCGCAATGGTCGGTTTTATTATGGACCCAAAGTGAAAAAATATGAGCGTCCGTGCAAAAACGCCTGAAAACAGCAGGTTTGGAAGATTCCGTCGGTATAATCATTCCCTGCGATGAAATAATAATCAATAAATTTGTTTGGACGGGATATGCGCAAATGCTGAAATTGCTAAAAGGCTTGAACTGTTATGCGCCGAAACAGATCGGAATGAATGACATTTTGATCTGCGGCAAGCGGATCGAGCGGATACGGCCTGAAATCGGCCTGAAGGAATCGGAGTACGTTCAGGTTTATGACTGCCGGGGGATGCTGGCGTTTCCGGGCATGATAGACCAGCATGTCCATATTCTGGGGGGCGGCGGCGAACGGGGGCTGCCCAGCCGTATTGCCGAAATCGGCGCGGACGACATTCTGAACGCGGGCGTGACCACGCTGGTCGGCCTGCTTGGCGCGGACAGCTGTACCAGAAATTTGGAGTCCCTTTACGCAAAAGCCAAGGCGCTGGAGGCAGAGGGGCTTACCACCTATATCTATTCGGGCGCTTATTCCGTGCCGCCCGTCACCCTGACCGGCAGTGTGGTCCGCGACCTTGCGTTTATCGACAAAGTCATCGGCGTGGGCGAGGTTGCCGTTTCGGACCACCGTTCCTCTCACGCCGGCCTGGAGCAGATGATTCAGTTGGCCGCCGAAACGCACATCGGCGGGCTGGTCGGCGGGAAGGCCGGGGTGCTCCATCTGCATATCGGCGACGGAAAACGGGGTCTGCTCCCGGTTTTGCAGATGCTGGAAAACAGTGATTTGCCGAAAGAGGAATTTGTGCCCACACATCTGAACCGGAACCGGGAATTATTTCAACAGGCGGTGGAATACTGCAAGGCGGGCGGGCGCGTGGACCTTACCTCCGGCGAAACGGAGGGGCTCGCGGTTCCGGACGCCGTTTCGCGGCTGGCGGCGGCTGGCGCCGGGCTTTCCCGCGTGACGGTCAGCTCCGACTCGAACGGAAGCATTCCCAGCGGCGGAATCGGAAAAATCTCCACTTTGTGGGATGATATCATCCGCTGTATTACGGAAAAACAGATCGACCCGGAAACCGCTTTTTCCCTGGTGACTCAAAACGTTGCGGAATTGCTGCGGCTGTTCCCGCGGAAGGGAACGCTCCGGGAAGGCAGCGACGCGGACATCGTGATTACCGGCCGGGATTACAAATTGACGAAGCTGTTTTGTTCCGGGCAGCTGATGAAAGAATTTTGAATACGGGTGATCATCCATGCAGGAATGTGAAGGCTATCTTATTATTATCGGCGGAGCCGAGGATAAAAACGGGGAAAGCGTGATTTTAAAGCAGGCTCCTCAAATGCTGTCGGAAGGGGAAATCCTGACGGTGCTGACCACGGCGACGGAGAAGCCGGAGGAGGTGGGGGCCGATTATTACGAGGTTTTTCAAAGGCTCGGCGTGAAAAATGTTCAGATATTGGACATCAGCACACGCGACGACGCTGAAAATGAAAACAACTGCGGGAAAATCCGAAGCTCCAAATGCGTTTTTATGACGGGCGGGGACCAGCTCCGCATCACCAGCATTCTGGGGGGCACCGCGGCTTATGCAGAGCTGAAAAGCTGCTATAACCGGGGCGGGATCATCATGGGGACGAGCGCGGGCGCGTCGGTCATGAGCTCCACCATGGTGGTGCAGGGGAAGGACAACGAGCCGGCGAGAAAATGCACGCTGAAAATGGCGCCGGGGCTCGGGCTTCTCGGCGGCGTGATCATCGACCAGCATTTTGACCAGCGCGGCCGGTTCGGCCGCCTGCTGTGCGGCGTGGCGGAAAATCCGGATGTTTTGGGAATCGGCATCGACGAGGACACGGCGGTCAAGCTGTACCCCGACATGCATTTTGAAATCATTGGTTCCAACGCGGTGACCATCATCGACGGCAAATCCATCCAGTGCTCCAATGTATCCGAACTGAATCCCGACGAGATCCTCGCCATCATGGGCGTTACGGTGCACACCCTGCCCCGGGGCTACGGGTTTAATCTGAAAGACAGAAAGGTTTTACGTTTGAAAGATGGAAACTGATCAGATAAGGATTTGTGATTTTTTCACCTATTCCGGCCGAAACATCTACAGCCACCGCCCGGTGATGAAAATGGTGGTGGATATCGGCGGTTACGGCGAAATCCCGACAAAAGACATTGCCGGTTTTCACGAAAAGCTGCTGGCGGCGTTCCCCGGGCTGAAAACAAACTGCTGCGGCCTGGGCTATGAAGGCGGATTTTTACAACGGCTGAACGAAGGGACCTATCTGGCGCATGTGCTGGAGCATGTGATTCTGGAAATGCAGTTTATGCTGGGGTACGACGTGAAATACGGCAAGACCCGGATGCTGCGGGAGCCGTCTGTCTACTATCTGGTTTACGAATACCAAAACGAGGTTTGCGGCCTGGAGTGCGGCAAAGCCGCGGTATGCGTTCTGAACGCTTTTCTCGGCGGCGGGAATTTGGAAATACGGGAGATGATGGATAGCCTGAAACGGGTCTCTCTGGACGCGGAGCTTGGGCCAAGCACCTCCGCCATTGTGGAGGAGGCCAAAAAAAGAGGCATTCCGGTGACGAGGATCGGCAATGAAAGCCTGGTCCGCCTCGGTTACGGAAAAAGCAGCAGAATGATTGAATCCACGCTGACCGACGCCGCCTCCTGCATCTCGGTGGACATTTCGTGCAATAAACAGCTTACTAAAATGATCCTTTCGGAAAACCGTATTCCGGTCCCTTACGGCAGGGTGGTCTACTCTGAAATTTCGGCGGTAACGGCGGCGAGGCAGATCGGACTTCCCGTTGTGCTCAAACCGTTTGACGGGAACCAGGGGAAAGGCGTGGTGCTGAACCTGAACCGGGAAAATGAAATCAGAAAAGCCTTCCGCGAGGACTGTAAATACAGCACGGGCGTGATCGTGGAAAAATTCATCCCCGGCAGCGACTACCGCATCCTCGTGGTCGGCGACAAGGTCAGCGCGGTGTCGGAACGGCTGCCCGCCATGGTGGTCGGCGACGGCGTGCATACCGTCAGGGA
>JAAYUL010000069.1 GCA_012517675.1 Clostridiales bacterium
CGCGGCATACAATGGAATGCGGGGTAATTTTTGCACCGCTTCATATAGATGGCCCGCCGGAGCGCTGTTCCGGCGGGCTCCCGGTTTTTCGGCGCGCCCGGCCCCGCGCGGCGGAAAGAATCCGCGGGAAACGTTGAAAAACAAAGGATTTTAGGTTAGAATAAAACAAAAGTGATATGCGGGGGAATGGATAATGTTGATTGCGCCTTCGGTGCTTGCTTCGGATTTTTCTAAGCTCGGCAGTGAAATTGAACGGATTTCAGCCTGCGGCGCGGACTGGATTCATCTGGATGGGATGGACGGCCGCTTTGTGCCGAACCTGACCTTCGGCGCGCCGGTGATCGCGGCGGTCCGGAAATGCACGGACAAGCCGTTCGACGTCCACTTGATGATCGAAGAGCCGCTCCGCTATGTTCCGGATTTCTTAAAGGCGGGCGCGGATATCATATCGTTCCATATCGAATCGAAGTCGGACCCGGCCGAAACCATTGCGGCCATCCGCAGGGGCGGGGCGAAGGCGGCAATCGCGGTCAAGCCCGGTACGCCGGCCGAAGCGGTATTCCCTTACCTGGAGGATCTGTACATGGTGCTGGTCATGACGGTGGAGCCGGGCTTCGGCGGCCAGAGCTTTATGGAGGACATGATGGACAAGGTGCGCGCGCTCCGGGCGCGCAGGCCCGGCCTGCTGGTCCAGGTGGACGGCGGCATTCAGGAAAAGACCGTGCGCGTTGCGGCGCGGGCGGGCGTCGGCGTGTGCGTGGCCGGCACCAGCGTGTTCCGCGCGAAGGACGCCGGCGCGGCCATAGCCGCCCTGAAAAAGGCGGCGGAGGAAGCAGCGCCGGAGGGGGAGGAAACGCCGTGCTGATGCAACGCGGAATCAAGCTGGAGCAGCACAAGGCCGAATCGCTCCTCCATCCGGTTCAGGAACTGCCGGACGCCGCCGGACTGCCCCCGCCGAAATTTTTCCGCGCGCCGAAGGGAAGGCCCGATTGGGAGGCGGTCCTTCGCGCGGCGGAGGAAGCGGAGATCACGGATGAATTCGAGGACGTTCCGCTTGCCGAAAAGCTGCGCCGGATGCGGCGCGCCGGGGTGAGCCTGGCGCTCGCCTGCTGTGTGGACGAGGACCCGTACACCACAAGCGCCATGGCGGCCCTGCGGGAACAGACGGACGGCGTGATTGCCGGTCTGGCGCTCGCCGCCCGCGCGTGCGGTGCGAAGAAAAGCGAAATCGCGGTTGCGGACCGCCGGGAAAAAAAGGAGATCCTCCGCCGCAGCCCGGAAGCGAAGCTCGTTGTGGCGGGGACCCGGTACCCGGCCCGCGCGCTGCTGCGCCGCAGCCTTCAGGCGGAAGGCGGGAAGGCCGCCTTCGTTGGCGCGCAGGCCTGCGCCGCGCTTGCCGCGGCGGTGAGCAGGGGAGAGGCCCAGCATGACGCGATCGTCACCGTGGCGGGCAGCGGAGTGGAAATCCCCCGCAATGTCCGGGTGCGCATCGGCACCCCGCTGCGGCACCTTCTGGACTTCTGCGGGGTCCATGAGCGGACCCGCCTGATCGTGACGGGCTCTTCCGTGACCGGAAGGGCCGTGACCGACCCCTCGGTTCCGGTCACGGCCGCGACCCGCTGCGTGATCGCAATGCTCCGGCCGCCCCGGTATAAAACCTACGCGTGCATCGGCTGCGGCCGCTGCTCGCGCGCGTGCCCGCGCGGGATCGTTCCGTGGCGGATTTATCAGGAAATGGAGCGGAGCAGGCCGGACCCGCTCAAGCTGCTGAACGCGCGCAGCTGCATCGACTGCGCTTCCTGCTCTATGATCTGCCCTTCGGGGCTCGACCTTGCGGCCGCGGTAAAACGGGCGGCGGCAATCATGGAAAGCGGTGATCTCCATTGAACCTGACGGAAATGAAGCCGCCGTTCATCCGGGGGGAGACCTCGGTCGCCTCCATGATGCGCGACATGCTGTTCGCGCTGACGCTTCTGCTGGCGCTCCCCGTTGTGCGGTACGGCCCGCGCCCTGCCGTGGCGGCGGCGCTGACCGTGCTTGTCTGCGTGCTGTGCGAGCTTCTTTTTACTTTGATGCAGACCAAAACGACGGGACTGAGCGACGGCAGCGCCGCGGTGACCGGAATGGTCGTCGCGCTGCTTCTGCCGGTCAACGCGCCGCTCTGGCTGCCGTGCGCGGCGGGCGCGTTCGCCATTGCCGCAGCTAAGGCGCCGTTCGGCTCCACCGGGCGCAATCCGTTCAACCCCGCGGCGGCGGGTCTGGCGTTCGCCGCGGTCTGCTGGCCGCAGCTCGTGTTTTCCTACGCCGCGACCGGGAGCGGCCCGCTGCCGCTTTTCGGGGACTGTGCGGTGCAGACGGCGCCGTCTCCGGCGGCGGTGCTCAAACAGGGGCTGCCGCCCAACATTCTGCCGTTTGAAATGCTTTGGGGGAACTTCGCGGGGCCGGCGGGCGCGACCGCCGTTCTGGTCGTTGCCGCCTGCGGGCTGTACCTGTTTTGCAAGCGCGTGGCGCAGTGGGAGATTACCGCGTGCTTCCTTCTGGTCGTTATCGTGATCGCGGCGCTGTTTCCCCGGGCCGTGTTCGACCCGCTGAGCAGCGTGAAATATGAGCTGCTTTCGGGTTCGGTGCTGTTCTGCTCGGTGTTCATGGTCACGGACCCCGTCACCTCGCCGCATACGACCGCGGCGCGCTGCGTTTACGGTCTGCTTTCCGGCGCGCTGGTCATGGCGTTCCGCTGGTTCGGCGCGTATGAGCAGGGCGCGGTGTTCGCCGTTCTGCTTTCCAACGCGGCGGCGCCCGTTCTGGACGACCTGGTGTTCCGTTTCAGAGGATGGGGAGGTGAGCTTGCCGATGCGTAGAGGCTTGAAAAAGAAAATCAGGATCATCTTTTTGAACAGCGCGTTTTTCCGTAACCCCGTCCCGGTCGCGGCGCTCAGCATTTACCCCGTGATCGCGGCGGGCTACAGCCTGCAAAACGCCGTGGAGCTGTCTTTGCTGTTCCTGTTCCTCTCCGTTCCGGTGGGCTTTCTGTTCTGCCTGATCGGGGAAATGATCCCGCTCTGGGTGCGCCCGGCCGCGGTGCTCGCCGCTTCGGCGGTGTTTTACCTGCCCGCCGCGCGTCTGCTGGAAAGCATGATCCCCGGCGCGGTGGCCGCTCTGGGCATGTTCGGCCCGCTGATGATCTGCAACTCGCTGATCCTTTCCCGCGCGAATGTTTACGCGCCCTCCCATATCGGCTGGGCGGTCGCCGCCGATACCCTGGGCTGCGCCGTCGGCTTCGCCCTTGTCATCTGTCTGACGGGCGCGGTCCGCGGGCTTTGGCTCAGCGGGAGCGTCCGGGCCGCGGAGGGCGGCGTAAGCCTCCCGTTTTTCGGACTGATCTTCGTCGGGTTTCTGGCGGCGTTCCTCCAGTGGGTGAACCGGAGGCGGACGCTTAGGACCGGAAAGAGAGGGGGACGCCCATGAGGACGCTTGCACAGCTGATTTTGACCGCGCTCGCCGCCGTTTCGGTGGAAAACATCCTGTTTTCCTGCGGCATCGGGTTCAGCCGGGTGCTGCGCGCCGCGCGCCGGCCCCGCACCATCGGCCTGTATTCGCTTTTCGTCGCGTTTTTTTCTCTTGTTTCCATGACCGTCGGCTCGCTTTTGAACCCGGTCCTGCTTTCCGGGGAAGCGCTGGCCTGGCTTCGCCCGGCCCTGCTTGCGCTTTGCGCGGCCGCGGCTTACGGCGCGGCGGCCGCCGCGCTGAAATTCGGCCTGCCGGAATTTTACAGAAAGCACGGGGAAATCCTTTCGCCCGCCGCGATGAACACAGTGGTGCTTTCCATGCCCTATGTGCAGAAAACCTTTCAGCTGCCGCTTGCGCGCGCCATGGCGTTCGCGCTCGGCACGGGCGGCGCGTTCTTCCTTGCGGCGACTTTGCTGGCGCACATTGTGCCGCGCTTTAAAAACGAAGATATGCCGAAGGCGTTCAGCGGCTTTCCCGCCGTTCTGATTTACCTTGGGATTCTTTCGCTCGCGTTCGCGGGCTTTACCGGCGGAAGGCTGTTTTAAGCAGGGGGCCCGTTGCGGGCCGGGCCGCCGCAAAGCCGGAATTCACGTTTTTTCGTGTGCGGACGGGAACCGCCGGTGGATTACATCCTTTTTGAGTAATAGCTGCTGAGCGCAATGGCCAGAACAAGCTCCAGCACAAAAACAGACGCCACCATGAGGATGGCTGTGATATTGATTTTCATAAAGCCAAACGCCAGTACAATCACAGAGAGGGCGTAAAGAACCACCTGGTTGATTTTGGCTCCGACTTTTTCCCGGATCCGGATATTCCGTTCGTCGTTTTCCTCAATGTTTTTGACCCTTGCAATCTTGCCGGTCTCTGTTTTTGATTGAATCAACCCGCCGGTAAACCTTCCGATGCCGATGCAGAACAGGGCGGCCCCCAAACCGATGCACAAGCTTGCAAACATTTTGAATTTTTCCTCAACCAGGATAAAGCCGCCCAAATAAACCAATATGGCGCCGACGGGGATTGTCAGCAGGGATAACCGGATTTTTTTCATTTTTTTTCCTCCTCTTCATCAATGAAGATGTCTTCGATTTTCATGTTGAAATAGCGTGCGATTTTAAATGCGAGGAGAATGGAAGGGTTGTAGCGC
>JAAYUL010000070.1 GCA_012517675.1 Clostridiales bacterium
CAGCATGACGGGCGTGATCGGCTTTTTGCAGATGCGCCGCCGTCACTGGCTGAAAAAGCTGCTCGGGATCCTGTTCCTGATGGCGTTCGTTCCGGTGCTCAACTCCCTGTTCCAGCTGCTCAACGCCTCGTATTACGCGCGCTGGTTCTACATGCTCACGCTGATGATGAGCTTCGCCACCGTGTACTCGCTTCAGTACGACGCCGTCGACTGGCGCCGCGCCATTCACTGGACGCTCGGCATCACGCTCGGCATCGCGCTGCCCATCGGGCTGATGTGGAAGACCAGCGACACCAACGGCACTTCCGCCACCACCATCGGGCTGGAGGACTACCCCACGCGCTTCTGGTCCTATGTGGCCATTGCGCTGCTCAGCCTGACGCTTCTGGTCATCATCCTGAAATTTTACCGGCGCGACAAAAAGAAATTTATCCGCTACTGCTTCGGGGGTATTTCGGTCGTTACGGTGGTTTACGCGCTGTTCTTCATCGCGCTGGGGAAAACACAGAGCGACGACACCCACCAGGAGATCATCCCCTATTCGCTCAATGCCGGAAAGGACATCGACCTGCCGGACACGCGCAACTGCCGGATCGACGTGTACGACGGCATGGACAACCAGGCCATGTACTGGCAGATTCCCACCATTCAGGCGTTTCACAGCATTGTGCCCGGCTCCGTCATGGAGTTTTACCCCTCCATCGGCGTGCAGCGCGACGTCGGCTCCCGACCGGACGTGAAATATTACGGCCTGCGCGGGCTGACCAGCTGCCGCTGGCTGTTTGATCCTGTCAAGAGCGGAAAGAGCTTTGCCGGGGAATCCAAGACCGACCCCGCCATGCCCGGCTGGAGCTACTACGCCACGCAGAACGGGTTCGACATTTACCAGAACGACTATTACATCCCGATGGGATTCAGCTACGACTACTACATCACCCGTTCGGAATACAATCAGGTGCCCACCGATTCCCGGAACCTGATCATGCTCAAGGCCATTGTCATTCCGGACGGGGACGTCCAAAAATACAGCGGCATTCTGAAGCATTACAGCGACTATGCATTGTTCACCGATTCGCAGGAAGAATACTTCCAGAACTGCCTGGCGCGCAAGTCGATGTCCTGCTCCGAATTCAGCCGCGACAACGGCGGCTTCAGCGCGAAGATCACCACCGACACCGAACGGGTCGTGTTTTTCAGCGTGCCGTGGGAAGGCGGCTGGACCGCCACCGTCAACGGCAAAACCGTGCAGATCGAAAAGGTCAACGTCGGGTTCATGGCGGTCACCGTTCCGGCGGGGACGTCCGAAATCCGCTTCAACTACACCACGCCGGGTTTGACAATCGGCGCGCTCGTCACCCTGGGCGGCATCCTGCTGCTTTTGCTGTACCTGTTCCTGACCCGCCGCTTCTGCCGGGACCACAGGCGGCCGCGTAAACTGTTCCGCGTGAAAAACGGTCTGCCGCGCGCGAAGGAAATTCCTTCCGAAACCCCGTGAACACGGGTTCCGGCGCCCGCCGTATTCCATCGCGATCGTTATAGAAAAGAGGTTTCACATGCCAACCGTATATCTGGTCATTCCATGCTACAACGAAGAAGCCGTGCTCCCTGAAACGGTGAAACGGCTGGAGGAAAAGCTCAGCGCCATGATCGAATCGGGCCGCGCCGACAAAGCCAGCCGTATGCTGCTGGTGGACGACGGCAGCCGGGACAAAACCTGGGAGCTGATCGCCCGCTTCTGCGACGAAAAGCCGCTGGTGAGCGGCATCAAGCTGGCGCACAACCGCGGCCACCAGAACGCGCTGCTCGCCGGGCTGATGACCGCCCGAAAATACGCCGACTGCGCCATCAGCCTGGACGCCGACCTGCAGGACGACATCGACGTGATCGACAAGTTCGTGGACAAGTTCACGCAGGGCTGCGACGTGGTCTACGGTGTGCGCAACAAGCGCGAAACCGACACCTTTTTCAAACGCGCCACCGCGCAGGGCTTTTACAAATTCATGAAGGTGCTGGGCGTGGACATCGTGTACAACCACGCGGATTACCGGCTGATGAGCCGCCGCGCGCTGGACGCGCTGAGCGAATACCGCGAAACCAACCTGTTCCTGCGCGGCATCGTTCCGCTCATCGGCTACCGGCACGATTATGTCTATTACGACCGCCACGAACGCTTCGCGGGCGAATCGAAATACCCGCTGAAAAAGATGCTCTCCTTCGCGATCGACGGCATCACCTCGTTCAGCGTAAAGCCGCTCCGGCTGATTTCCAGCCTCGGCATCCTCGTTTCCTTTCTGAGCGTGATCGGCCTGCTTTACGCGCTGATCGCCCACTTTTCCGGCAACACCGTTTCCGGCTGGACGGCCATCGTGTGCTCCATCTGGCTTCTGGGCGGCATTCAGCTGCTCTGCCTCGGCGTGGTAGGCGGGTACATCGGCAAAATTTACAGCGAGGTAAAAGCGCGCCCGCGCTACCTGATTGAAGAATTTAAAAAATGACGGTTTTCAGGGAGATTCATCATGAGCAGCTCAAGCCGGTCCGTTTCCTCCATGTGGGAGGAATATCTGATATCGCTCGGCGAAGCACCGGAAACATCCGATAAAACTTATCAATCATGGTGCTTCGGCAGTGCGCCGGATCAACTGGCCGAACTAACACGTTCCGGAATCAAGCGCGCGACCGCATCCCTGCATTTCTGGTACCTGAAACAGGGAGAAACCATGCCGAAACCCGGCGATCTCAGCATAGTTACCGATTCCTCCGGAAACGCAGCGTGCGTCATTCAAACCACAAAGGTCACGATTCTCCCCTTTTGCAATGTGACGCCGGAATTCGCGTTCCGCGAGGGCGAGGGCGACAAAACGCTGCAATATTGGCAAAATGCACACCGAGCTTTCTTTACCAAAGAGCTTGCCGAATTGGGCCTCCCCTTTGAGGACGATATGGCTGTCGTTTGCGAAGAATTTCATAAGGTGTTTCCATAAAACAAGCGACCTTAAACAGCACCCCAATTGTTGGGCAGTATGATATACTGAATGACGATTGAGGTGTTTTTCTATGCCCAAAGGAATACCCCGAACAAGCGACACTAAAGAATGCCGCAGAAAAGGAACTCGGCAGAGCATGAACCTCAGGAGCAGCTGTCTGGACAACGCCGTAATTGAAAATTTCTTCGGTCTGCTGAAACGCGAACTTCTCTATTTGCAGGAGTTCGACTCAATGGAGTCCTTCAAGCGGGAGTTGATTGACTACCTTGATGATTACCACAACCGCTGAATCAAAACAAAGCGAAAGGGCCTCCCGCCTGCTATTCGCAGACAACAAGCCCTCTTAACCGCTTGATCAAAATATTTGTCAAACTTTTCGGGGTCACTTCACGTTTCAAGACATATTTTCTTATTTTTCGGGCTGTTTCTTCGTGCAACCCACCGCTGCAAATTATTTTGCAGTGGCCCCTTTTTTCGTTTAAAAGTTTTCAACCAAATCGATCAGGCCCCGTTACTTTCATGCACGACGTTCCCTGCCCGATCATAAAAATGGCCCTGAAAGCCTGCGTCGGGCGTATCGTGAATCAGATACAGTTCCAAAATATATTTTCCTAAATCCTGCTTGGAATAGACTTTGTTGTTGTTGTAGAATCGATATGAATCGGCATGGGGATTTGTGTTGTCTCCATACAAAACGATCAGCGCTTGCGAAGTGCCTTCGTGAACATTGTAAAAATTCATCCGTTCACGACTGCAACCCCCGCCAAAATAATGATATCTGTTTTGAAAAAAGCAATCTCTCCGGCATACCAAAAGGCGCTCGTTCTGTCCCTCCGTGTAGGATACGGCTAAATATTGAGCGTATGATTTGGATTCTTCGATAGATATATTTTTAACATGGTCCTGTCCGGCGATAAATTCCGTCTGCTTTTGAGAATCGGACAAGTCGGTTGAAGTAAAATAATGCCAGCAGAGAATAGAAAAAAATGAAACACTGAGAATCTTTGCAAACTGCAAAAATCTCTTCTGTTTTTCAATTTTAAATCATTTATTTTAGGGAAAGGGGAGTTGCATATGACGGACAATCTGATCCATTGGGAAACGGCCTGCTTTGTATTTACGGTCATCCTCGGTTCTTTCCTGCATTTTACCTACCGCTGGTCGGGAAACAATCCGGCGGTCGGAATCATCAGTCCCGTAAATGAAAGCCCGTGGGAACATTTAAAATTGCTTTTTGTTCCGACGGTATTCTTCAGTGCGCTGGAATATTTTGCGGTCGGAAAGGAATTCCCGGACTTTATCGCGGCGAAAGCATGGGGAATGTTGTTCGGAATGCTTCTCATCCTCGTTATTTTTTATACGTATACCGGAATGATCGGGGAACATTATTTGTGGGCGGACATTTTAACTTTTCTGATCGGCGCAGCGGCCGCTTGCTTCTATCCCGTAAGATTGATTCCCAAACTCCGGTTCTGCGGCAACATGAATTGGGCCGGACTGGCGGGATTGGCGGCGGTTTTTCTCTGCTTTGCCGTTTTTACCTTTTCGCCGCCACAGATTCCGCTGTTTTGGGACCCGGTTGCGAAAAACTACGGCGCGCGCAAAAAATGAACGCGCCCCGGCCGAACGGAATGAAGTCGTAACGGCTCGATCGATTGGAGCGATCAAGTCAATATGGATTATGCCATATCAACAGCCCGCACGGAAGAAAAAAATCCAAGGCAGCGCCGCGCCTTTGCAAAATAAGAAGCGGGCGCTCCGTCCAGCCCGCATTTACGAGCTCAAACGAAACCCCGCTTTTATCGTCAGAATCTGTCCTTCAAACGAAACGCCGGTCACTCTGCCGTCCATCTTCTCTAATAATGTTTTTACAATATAAAGGCCAAGACCCGAACCGCCGCTGTTTCGCGACGAATCCGCCGTATAAAAGCGCTCGAAAAGATGCTCCGTATCTTTTTGCGTCAAATTCGGCGCGGGGTTGCGGATGGACAATACCGCGTAAGGACCGGAGCGTTCCAAAGAGATTTGGGCGTTTCCTTTTGCGTGGCGGGCCGTGTTATTCAGCAGATTTTGTACGATGCGTGTGCACGCGACACGGTCGCCGAGAACCCAGACCGGATGGCCGGGAAGGCTTACCGTTAATTCGATTCCGGATTTTTTAAAAAGCTCATATTGTCCCGCTAAAACGCCGGAGATCATCAGATTGAGATCTAATTTTTCTTTTTTGAGCGGCATCTTCTTCACGTCCAGCACGGAAAGCTCATAAAGGCCGTTGATCATCGTTTTCAGCGTATCCGCTTTATCGCTGACAATTTTCAGATACTCTTCCCGGCTCTCCGCCGGGCAATGAGGATTTCGGGACAACTGCAGATACCCCGAAACGGATGTCAGCGGAGTTCTCAGGTCGTGACTGAGGTTTGCAATGGAATCTTTCAGCTGAAGGTCGCTGCGCCGCACATCAATGCGGAGCTTTTTCTGTAAATCCAGATTGCGGTTAATTGAAGCGGCAAGTCCGCTCAGATCGCGGTCGATCAATGCCACCGTGATTGTTTTCTCCGTATTTTCGCTTGTACGCTCATTTAGCTGAGCGGTTATCTTCCGAAGCTGCCGTTTCAGATGAAAAAGACGCACGCCGAACGCAAGAGCCGCCGCACACGCAGCGATTAACATCCAAATCATGGAGCGGCCGCCTTCTTTCCGGTTCTATTTTAATTCACACCGACGAAACACGCAATAAGCGGCGCTTAAAAACAGGACGGCCCAGCCGACAGCCACGCCCGCGGTCCACAGACCCTGCATGGGGGTAAGGGCCGAATACAACGCATACCGCATGAGAAAAGCGGGATGCAGCAGCAACGGCAGCGTCGGCGTCAGCGGGTAGAGCGCCCCGGGCGCTCTGGCTTCCGAAGCTTCCAGCGCCGGCATGGTCCAGTTTGCAATTAAGAGAAACAGGGCGGATACCGCCATTGTTTTCGCCGTATCGCGGTAAAGCACCACAAACAGCATACAAGCGGAGAAAACGGAACATTCCAGCAAAAGAAGCAGGAAGAAAACCCGTATCAAATAAGGAACCACCAGCGCCGCGGACAACATGGGAACTCTTCCGGCCCAGCACAGGCACCCGATTAGGATCGCGGGCAATACCGTAATATTGATCACGGCAAAGCCGGCGATGCTCTGGCTCGCAAAGATTTCTTTCCTGCTGTGTCCCGCCGCAATTTCCAAATCCACGGTTCGGCTGGAAAACTGCTGGCCGAGCATCATGGCGGTGAATGCGCCGCTGATCATGATCAGCGGCAGAATGCAGTCTGCCGCCGCATTCATAAAAAGGCCCCTCCAATCCGGGGTCACCCCCGCTACCATCGGAGTATCCGTCATGTAATGGCTGCCGGATAATCCGATCATAAAAAAGGAAAACACGTAACAAATTGCAGCTGTCAGCCAAAAAGCGGGCTGATGCCGCAATTCAAACCATCTGTGCTTCATTAAATTACTCATCTTCGCAGGCGCCCTCCTTAACGCAGCTCCGCCCGGCGGAAAACCAGAGCGGAAACGGTAAACAACAGCATCGACCATGCGGCGCCAAGCAGCATCCCATCGGCGGGAGAGACGGTTCCGTCGGTCACCAGAATGAAAGCGCCGATCGGCAAAATCCGCGCAAAGGCCGGGGCATAGGCACTGTTCAGCAGCAAAATCATAACAAAGCATAAAACAACGGGGATTCCAATGGTACGCCCAACATCACGAAAGCAGACCGCCGCCAGCAGGGAAGCGGCACTGACGGCAAACCCGAGAACCAGCAGCGAGAGTACCACGCCGGCCGCATGCAGGAGATATCCGGCGGAAACTGCCGCTCCCCACCCGTTTTTTACGGAACATACGAAAACAAAAAGAAAAGGAAACAGAAACAGAAGAAAATTCATCGCAGCCGCAAAAACGGCCGCCTTTGCAAGAATGACGGAGCTTCGGTTTTTTCCCGTCATCAGGCCGTGGTACAGAGTGCGGTCCGCAAAATCGCCTCCGAGAGAAATCCCGCCGTAAATACAGGCTATTATGACGGTTGCGATTTCCTTTTTCATGCTTTCGGCCAGCGCGGAGCACCCGGTCAGATGAATAACGGTACTTCCTGAAAAAACGAGAGCGTTGAACAAAACGATAACCGCGGAAAAAATCCAGAAAATTTTGTCATGGAATCGTGTGTACCATTCCGCATGCAGCAATTTACCCATGTTGCCGGCCCCCGATTTTGTGCAGGAAATAGTCTTCCAGGCTGTCCCCCGCCAGACTGAGTCCCGTCACAAGAAGCCCCGCCCGGGAAAGATCCCGCGCCACTGCCTCAATGTTGTCCAAATGATCGTAAAGGCGCACGGTGCCGTCCGGCATGACCTGAAAATTGGTTGTATGAAGCGCGCTTTCCAATACCGTTGCGGTTTTAGCCGCATCGTCCGTCTTGATGGCGATATGCCGCCTGCATTTTTCGTCGAGTTCCCGCTGGGTCAATTCTTCCAGAACCCGTCCCTCGTGCAGTAAAATGTAGCGGGTGGCCGTTTGATATAACTCGCTGAGAATATGGCTCGAGACCAGCACGGTGATGCCGCGTTCCCGGTTCAGCCGCTTCATAAGCTCCCGGACCTCCACAATGCCGGAAGGGTCAAGGCCGTTAATGGGCTCATCCAGAATCAAAAATTCCGGGTCGCTCAGCAGCGCCATTGCAATGCCGAGCCGCTGGCGCATTCCAAGTGAGAAATGACGCACGGTTTTTTTACCGGTATCCGACAAACCGACCAGTTTCAAGGTGTCAGCGATGCATTGCCGGTCCGGTATCCCACGCTGAATGCGCTGAGCTTCCAGATTTTGTTCCGCGGTCATGTTCTTATAAAGCGCGGGGGTTTCCACCATGCATCCAATGCGGGCGCGCTGCTTCTGCAGTTCCTTTTCCCCGGATTTTCCAAACAGAGACATGCTTCCCTCCGTCGGAAACGTCAAGCCGGTGATCAGGCGTATCGTGGTGGTCTTTCCCGCGCCGTTCTCACCGATAAAGCCGTAGATCTCGCCGCGCCGTAAAGTAAGGTTGATATGATCGAGCGCCAAAGTTTCCCGATATTTTTTCGTCAGGCCTTTCGCTTCGAATACATATTCTTCCATCTTCCTCATCTCCTTTGAAACCCATTATAAATACCAATTCTCAAGAATTTCTAAAGAGATTCATAAGAGTTTCCAAAGAAACCGCCTGTGCCCGCAAAACAGAAACGGGCGCGCTCATTCGCTGGAAGCGAGTTTATATCCGATGCCCCAAACGGTTTCGATAAACTCCCGATCGGGACAAACCGACTTGAGTTTTCGCCTCAGATTGCTGATATGCGTATTGACCGCGTTATCATCATAACCGTACGGCTCGCCCCATACGCTTGTAAACAGGTTGGCTTTCGTAAAGAGTTTTTGCGGATTCTCCATCAGCAATTTCAGGATTTTCATTTCCGTTCCAGTCAGCGAAACCGGCCGGCCGGAAACCGTGCAGGCATACGTTTCGGTATTGAACTTCAGAGGGCCGGAGGAAAGGCAGGAGGGCGCAGCTCTCCTGCCGCGCCGCAAATTGCTTTCAACCCGCGCCAGCACCTCATCGTTATCAAAGGGCTTGGAAATATAATCGTCCGCGCCCGTGCGGAGCATATCGACTTTCACTGCCGTTTCGTCTTTGGCGGAGATGATGATGACCGGGGCATCGGAAAAGCGCCGATAATTTTTGAGCAATTCCTCTCCCGGTATTTCAGGAAGCATCAAATCCAGCAGCACCATGTCAAATCTGTTGCTTTTCATCGTTTCGTATGCGGATGTTCCTGAAAACGCGGGCTCACAGTGATATCCGTTTTGAGACAATATGCTGCAAAGCAGACGGTTGATGTCCTGATCGTCTTCGACAACGAGAATATTTGTCACAAAATCGCCTCCAATGGGAAACGGATTCTCAAAGCATCATCCGTTTTCACTCATTATATTCCTGTTGCACGCGATTTTCCAGTCCCGCGGCATCCGCCCGGCTTCCTTTGAAGCTTCGCAAAAAAACGGCGATATGACTTCCTTTCCGGAAGCATATCGCCGTTTACGGCCGGCAGCCCGATTCACGGTCCGCGTTTGATTCCTTGCCCGCCGACCGAAATGGAGCCGCAAATATAGTTTGGAACCGGCTTTATTCCGCTGTTTGCTCCTTCTTTCTGCCGATGCGAAGCAGCAGGTTGAGCAGAATGCCGAAGATGGCCGCGGACGCGATTGCGGGCAGCTTTCCGCCGAACATGGGGATCATCCCGTCGGAAAAGCCGAAGCTGCCGCCGATTCCGATAATCAGGACGGTCGCGATGACCGCAAGGTTGCGGGAGTCGAACAGGTCGACCTTTCTGGTCAGCATGATGGTGACGCCCTGCGCCGCGATTACGCCGAACAGGTAAATGGAAATTCCGCCGATGACCGCGTTCGGAATGGAGTAGACCGCCGCGGTCAGCGGGGTAAAGCAGGAAATCCCCATGGTGATGATCGCCGCGCAGATCAGAACGGGCGTGGAAAAGTTGCGGGTAATCGCCATGGTGCTCAGGTTTTCGCCGTAGTTGGTGCCCGCGGGGCCGCCCACCATGGCGGAAATCATGTCGCCCAGGCCGTCGCCGATCAGGTTGAGCCCAAGCTTGTCCGAAATCGAGTACCGCTTTTTCGAGCCCTTTTTCTCCGCAAGGTCGTTGACATAGATGTCGAGCTGATAAAGATGCGCGGTGGATTCGGGAATGGTCGCGATGGCAATCGGCATGATCGCCGCGACCGCGGCCCAGTTGGGCGAAGGCAGCGTGAAGTGCGGCAGCGCGAAGCCGATGGCGGGGATTGCAAGGATGGATTTGGTTTCCTCAATTTTATTGAAATCGCAGAACGAAATGTGATAGACCGCGCCGAGGATCAGCGCGACCGCGTAGCCGAGCAGAAGACCCAGCAGAATCGGCACCTGGCCCTAGGTGCCCTTCAGGTAGACCGAAAAGAGGATGGTCGCCAGCAGCGTGACGATGCAGATCGTCCACGCCAGATTGAGCGCCATTGCATGGTCCGCCTCGGCAACGACCGCCGGCAGGCTGGTGGGGTCCTTAATCGCCGTCCCCGCAAGGGAAAGACCGATGACCATGGCGATGCTGCCCGTAATGGTGGGC